>JBKPDN010000292.1:0-4238 GCA_046727875.1 Actinomycetota bacterium
GCCGCCCCCCTCGAGTTCCACCGGCTCGTAGGCGGCCGGCAGCCACCGGTCGCCGAGTCCCGTGATGTGGAACTCCTGGCGGAACGTGGAGTTGTCGACGGGACCGTGGAGGCCTTCCTGCACCTGGTCTCCACCCTGGGCGGTGAGCGTCCACTGGCCCCCGTTCGTGCTCTCGTAGGTGTCGAGCGCGGCGACACGCCAGTACTCCTCACGCGGTGAGCGGACCGTGAAGACCTCGGTGCGGCCGCTGCTCACGAAGTTCTCGCCGATGCGTGCCAGGGGAGGCTCGACCCGGTAGCTGCGGTCACGCGGGCCGAGCCCGCGCACGTCGATGAGCGGGTCGGCGTCGGCGCCGGGCAGCGCCGGCCCCAGCACGAGCCCGCCCACGACCGCGACCGCGCCGGCGACGGCGCCCAGTGTCATGACCGTCGTCCCCGCTCGGACACGACGGCCCGCGAATCGGGCCCTGCCCCTGCCGAGCAGCGACTGGTGCTGCAGGAGGAGGAACAGCAACGCGGCGACGAAGAACCCGGCCGTCGTCCGCGTCGCGAGCGGATCAGTGCCGAGCGTCGATGCCCACACGAAGAGCGCGAGGGCGGGGGCGACGGCGCCGATGGTGGCGCTTCGCCAGAATGCGAGCGAGTCGGCGGTGGCGGCCATGACCCACACGACGAGCACCGAGAGCAGGATCGCCCCGTTCGTCGCGGGAGCAGGGACGACCGCCGTACGCAGCTCGTGCAGGCCGTTGCCGAGCCGGTCACCGAGGACCGTGAACGTGTCGAGCGTCGGGATGCCGTAGGCCGTCGTGTGCGACGCAAGCACCCAGATGAGGTACGCGGCCAAGCCCGAGACGGAGAGCGACAGCGCGTCGAGCAGAGACCAGCCGCGCGCGCGAGCGAGGAATCCGAGCAGGTGCACCAGCAGCACCGCACCGACGACCGGGAGCACGAACCGCCCGGTCGTGAACACGCGGCCGAGCGTCAGCGCGGCCGCGGTGCTCAGCGCGGCGAGGGCGAGCGAGGTGAGTGCGGCGGAGGTGCGAGATGCCATCGGGTCATTGCCTGGTTCCAGGCGGTTGGGAACGGTGCTCGCGCCGCGTCGACGACGACGAGCCCCGACCATGTGAGGAGCGCCGGCGGCGGTTCGGCGCCGGGCCGAGTGGAGACCATGACCGCCGTGCCGTGGGCGGTGAGCGCGCCGAGGGCGTCGAGCTCGACCGAGCCCATCGAGCCGACCACGGCCACGACCAGCGCGGCGCGGCGATGGGCGCGCAACGACGCGAGGACGCCGGCGAAGCGGTCGTCGCCGCCAGGCTCGATGGTCGCGAGCAGGTCCATCACGGCCGCGCCGGAGCGCATGGTGGACGCGCCGAGTGATTGGCCGTTGCTCGTGAGGACCTCGACACGCCGCCGCATCCGCGTGAGCCGGTCGACGATCGAGGCCGTCGCCTCGACGGCAGTCTCGAACGAACCCGGGTCGTGCGCGGCGGGGCGCGTGTCGAGCAGCACGACGGCACGGGCCCGCCACTGGGCCTCGTCCTGGCGAATCATCAGGTCCCCGACGCGCGCCGTCGAGCGCCAGTGGACCCGCCGGAGGTCGTCGCCGACCTCGTACTGGCGCAGGGTGAGGAACTCCTCGCCGTCCGCGGCTTGCGCGCGGGCCTGCACGGTCTCGACCGAGGCGACGACGCGTCCACCCGCTTGACGCGGGGCGAGGATGTCGTGCACGCGGGGGCACACGAGCACGTCGGTGACGGCCGAGAGCGTCCACGTGCGCCGCGCGAAGCCGAACGGGTCCGAGGCCGCCACCGCGAGCGGGCCGATGCGGAACCGCCCTCGCCGGCTCGTCGGGAGCCGGTACGCGGCCTGGGCCATCTCACCGGACGGCAGGGGCGGCAGCACGAAGCGGGCGGCCCGATGACCGTCGTCGAAGACGTCCGTGACCGTGAGAAGCGGCGTCGCGCGGTCGGAGTTGTTCGCGAGCGTCAGGTCGACGCGACCGTCGCCGCCGACGTGCAAGCGCGCCGGCCGCACAGTGCGGCGGGCGACGAGCTCGTAGCGGCGCGACCGGGCCCAGAGCACGCTCGTTGCCAGCAGCAGCACGATGCCCGTCGTGAGGATCCACAGCTCGACGGTGCCCAACAGGCGCCCGGCCACCGCGAGCCCCAGCGCGGCCCCGGCCAAGCTCCATCCCCGCCGGGTGAGGATGCGCGGTGACGGGTGCATCTGGGATCAGCCGGTCGCGCCCGGCACCGGCACCGACGCGAGGAGCGATCGCACGACGTCGCCGGGCGCGGTGCCGCGCAGTTGCGCATCAGGAGCGAGCAACACGCGATGCTCGAGCACCGCGCCGGCGAGGCGCTTGATATCGTCGGGGACGACGTAGTCCCGGCCGATACTGGCCGCCAGCGCGCGTGCCGCCCGCTGCAGCGCGAGCGCGCCGCGAGGACTGACTCCCAGAGCGAGGTCGCGATGCTGCCGCGTCGATGTCACCAGGTCGACGATGTACGCCTTGAGGTTGTCGCCCACGTGCACGTCGGCGACGGCACGCGCGCCTGCGACCACCTCGGCCGCCGACGTGACCGGCGCGAGCTCCTCGACCCGGGCGTGGCTGCCCTGGGTGTCGAGGATGGCGCGCTCCGCTCTCTGGCTCGGGTAGCCCATCTGGATGCGCATGAGGAAGCGGTCGAGTTGTGCCTCGGGCAGGGGATAGGTGCCCTCGAGCTCGATCGGGTTCTGCGTCGCGATGACCATGAACGGTCGCGGGAGGCCGTAGGTGTGCGCGTCCACCGTGACCTGCCGCTCCTCCATCGCTTCGAGCAGCGCCGACTGGGTCTTCGGCGACGCGCGGTTGATCTCATCGGCGAGGACGATGTCGGCGAACACGCCGCCGGGCCGGAACTCGAACTCGTTGGCGACCCGGTTCCACACCGACACGCCGGTCACGTCGGACGGAAGCAGGTCGGGGGTGAACTGGATCCGGCTCCACGTCCCGTCGATCGAGTGGGCGATCGCCTTCGCCATCGACGTCTTGCCGACACCGGGGACGTCCTCGATGAGAAGGTGCCCCTCGGCGAACAGGCACACCAGCGCCAGCCGCACCGGCTCGCGCTTGCCCTGGATCACCCGCTCGACGTTGGCGAGCAGCGCGTCGAACAGGGCCCCGAACGACGAGTGGCGCGGCGCGGGCGCGGTCTGCACGGCGTGCTCTCCCTCGGTTCGCATTGGGCGCCTTCGCAAGCTGCGGGCGGCCATCAGCCTAAGGGCTGCGGCCACGCCATCGTCGCCGCAGGACGGGCACTACCGTCGCCCGCCGTGCGACATCGGAACCCGACGGGCGGGCCCCGGTTCTGGGCCGGCGCCGCCGTCGCCGTCGCCGGCCGCCCGCGCCTGTGGGCGACCGCGGTCCGGCAGGCGGGCCGGCTCGCCCGCCCGCGGTGGTGGGGGCGTCCACCCTTCCTTCCCGTCCCCGATCGTGCGTACGTCCGGTTCCGTCTCGAGACGCAGTACGGGGGAGACCCGGAGCCCGAGCCGCGGGACGTCATCACCTACCTGGAGTGGTGCCGTCAGATGACGCGTCTCCAGCGCGGCACGCGCCGGTAGACTCTCGCCGGCACGGCGAACGGCCTGAGAAGGAGGTCTCGAACGCTTGGGGAGAGCCCTGTTGCTCAACGCCAGCTTCGAGCCGCTCTGCGTCGTGCCAATGCGCAGGGCGGTGGTCCTCGTCCTCAAGGACAAGGCCGAGATCATCGCCCGCAACGGCGGTGAGCTCCACTCCGAGCGCGCCGTCCTCCCGATCCCCGCAGTGATACGCCTCGTGCACTTCGTGCGCGTGCCGTTCCGGAACCGGGTCCCGCTGTCGCGCCGTGCCGTCTTC
This sequence comes from Actinomycetota bacterium, assembly GCA_046727875.1. Lineage (GTDB taxonomy): Bacteria > Actinomycetota > Acidimicrobiia > IMCC26256 > JACDBD01 > JALZAA01. The sequence goes on from JBKPDN010000292.1 coordinate 3,877, forward strand.
GCGCGCGATCGCCACCGCTGCCAGTACTGCAGCCGGGGCGCGGAGAACATCGACCACGTCGTGCCCCGCTCCCGCGGAGGCGAGCACACCTGGGACAACGTCGTCGCGTCGTGTCGCTCGTGCAACGCCCGCAAAGAGGACCGCCTGCCCGGGGAATGCGGTCTGTCACTCCGCCGCCACCCGCGCGCGCCGCACGCTTCGCTGTGGCTCATCGCCACCGTCGGGTCGATCGATCCCCTTTGGGAGCCCTACCTCCCCGACGGCGACCACGCCGACGGCGACCGCGCCGTCGTCGCCTGACTCCCTTCCCGAAGCGCCACCTCGTCCCGCTGCGCGTGACGCCGGCGTGACCGGCCGCGCTC
>JBKPDN010000293.1:0-5874 GCA_046727875.1 Actinomycetota bacterium
CCGCAGACCGGGTGCGGCCAGGGAGAAGCTGACGGAGCGTAGCTCCCAGAACAACAAACCGAGATGGGCGATGAAGAGCGTCAGGCCCAGCACGACCACGTCCACCCAGCCGAACAACGCCTTCGCCACGACGATCACAACGACGATCGACAACATGCGAAACAGGAATCCACCCAAGGCAACCGCCATCAGCGCGTTGCCCGACCGGCGCGCGCCCCACTCCAGCATGAGCGCGGCGGCGAAGAAGTTGAGCACGCAGACGCCCAGACCGAGGGCGGCGCTCGCAGCTCCGTCGACGCCACGGAAGAGGCCGGCCGCGACCACGACCGCCGGCGCCACGAGCAGCCCGTGACGGGCGAGGTCGAGGGCGATGCGCTTCTCTACCGGCGGCGGCGCGTCCACGGTTTCCCCTCCTCGTCGCGTTCGACCTTGGCCACGTAGTGGTAGATGGTGCGGAGGCACACGCCGACGAAGCCGAGGGCCGCCAGCGCCACGGTCAGGATCGGGCTCGTCCCCAGGCGGTCGTCGAGCCACCACCCGAACGCTGCGAACAGCACGGGGATGGCGGCGAACTCGAAGGCCTGGGCGAGCGCCTCGCCGAAGCCACGGTTGAGCTCCCGCCGCTCCGCCCAGCGCCGCTCTCGGTGCCCCTCAGCCCCCGGATGTGCCACGACTACTCACCTGCGAGCTTGTGAATGTGTTCACAATGTACCCGGCGCCTCGTGGACGCGTCAAATCTGGAGTCTCTCCCGAAGGCGGAGCCGCTTGCCAACGCCCGGGGAGCCCGTCAGCTCCCGGAGCGCTCCTCCTGCTGCTGACGGCGGGCGGCGAGGTCGACGACGTCCTCGCCGAGCGTCGCCGGGTGCTCCCCCCGCTCCAGCGCGGCGTCGCGCGCCGACCGCACGCCGGGGTGGAACACGACGTAGAGGATGAGCCCGAGCGCGAGCACCCCGAGCGGGACGATGGCGTTCCCGTGATTCGTGTACGTCGGGAGCAGGACGACGGCGGAGAGCAGCGCGGTCCACAGCCACAGGATCACCACGGTGCGGCGCGTCGTGTGGCCGAGGCGCATGAGCCGGTGGTGCAGGTGGTCCTTGTCGGCGACGTGGAACGCGGTTCGTCGATACACGCGGCGGAGGAACGAGAACGCGGTGTCGATGATCGGTATGCCCAGGATGACGATGGGGATGAACAGTGGCGCGAAGAAAAAGTAGGTCTGACCGCTGAACTGGTCGGCGGTGCGGCCGCCGACCGTGATCGTCGTCGTCGCCATGAGTAAACCGAGAAACAGGGCGCCGGCGTCGCCCATGATGATCTTCGCCGGGTTGAGGTTGTGGGGCAGGAAGCCCACGCACACACCGACCGCGATGATGGCGACGAGCGGTGCGATGTTGGAGCCTTCAAGCAGCCCTGCCTTGAACAGCCGGTCGGAGTAGAGGAAGAAGGCGCTCCCGGCGATGGCGACGATGCCCGCGGCCAGGCCGTCGAGGCCGTCGATGAGATTGATCGCGTTCGCCATGATCACGACCGTGAGCACGGTCACGAGGGGCGCGAGGTCGGCCGACAGGACCACGTAGTCGTACCGGGCGAACGGCACCCGGAAATACAGCATCGTCACGCCGAGTAGCGACAGGACGCTGCCCGACAGCACCATGCCCGCGACCTTCGCCGGTGGCGACACGCCTCCCCGCCGCTCCCAGAGATCGTCGACCGCGCCGACGACGAACATCACGGCGGCCGCGAGCATGACTCCGATCGGCTCCGTCGCGCCGTCGAACATCTCCCGGAACTGCGGGACTTGCGACGCCACCGCCATCGCGAGGAGGAAGCCACCGAACATCGCCGCGCCGCCGAGCGTCGGCGTTGCGCGCTCGTGGACGCTGCGCCGCTGGGGTACCGACACCGCGCCGATCCGGACCGCGATCCGGCGGACGAGGAAGGTCAGGAGGTACGTGCTGACCGCGGCGACGGCTAGGACGAGCGCGTAGCCGGCCACGAGATCAGGCTCGGTCTCGCCTCACGAGCCGGCCAGCTCCGGGTAGGGCGTGAACTTCGAGCACAGACGGGCGGCGGCGTCGCGCACGTCGGCGGCGACGTTCTCGTCGTCGACCTTGCGCAGCACGGTCGCGATGAGCCCGGCGACCTCCCCCATCTCGGGCTCGCCCATGCCTGCCGTGGTGACGGCGGCGGTGCCGAGTCGAAGACCGCTCGTGACGAACGGCTTCTCGGGATCGTTGGGGATGGCGTTCTTGTTCACCGTGATGCCGGCCCGGTCGAGGGCTTCCTGGGCCTGCTTCCCGGTGACCCCGAAGGACCGCAGGTCCACGAGCATCAGATGGTTGTCGGTCCCCCCCGACACGATCCGGAAGCCCTCGCCGTCGAGACCACTGGCGAGCGCCTGCGCGTTGCGCACGATGCCGGCCGCGTAGTCGCGGAACGCGGGCTGGGCCGCCTCGTGGAAGGCCACGGCCTTGGCCGCGATCACGTGCATCAGCGGTCCGCCCTGCAAGCCGGGGAACACGGCCTTGTCGACGGCGGCGGCGTACTCCTCGCGGCACAGGATGCACCCGGCGCGGGGACCGCGCAGCGTCTTGTGCGTCGTGAGTGTGATGATGTCCGCGTACGGCGCCGGCGACGGGTGGGCGCCGCCGACGATGAGCCCCGCGATGTGGGCGGCGTCGACCATGAACAACGCGCCGACCTCGTCGGCGATCTCACGGAAGGCGGCGAAGTCGATGATGCGCGGGTACGCGGTGGCGCCGGCGACGATCATCTTCGGGCGCTCGCGCCGCGCGGCGTCGCGGATGCGCTCGTAGTCGAGCGTCTCAGTTTCGTCATCGACTCCATAGGCGACGAAGTCGTAGAGGCGCCCGCTGAAGTTGACGGGCGAGCCGTGCGTGAGGTGACCACCTTGGTCGAGGCGCATGCCCATGACCTTGTCGCCGGGCTCGAGCAGCGCCATGTACGCGGCCATGTTGGCGCTCGCCCCCGAGTGCGGCTGCACGTTGGCGTGGTCGGTGCCGAACAGCGCGCACGCGCGCGTGCGGGCGAGCTCCTCGGCGTCGTCGACGACGTAGTTGCCGCCGTAGTACCGCTTGCCCGGGTACCCCTCGGAGTACTTGTTGGTGAGCACGGAGCCCTGCGCCTCGAGCACGGCGGACGACGTGAAGTTCTCGGACGCAATGAGCTGGATGGTCGTGTTCTGGCGCTCGATCTCGCGCCGGACGATCTCGGCGATCTCGGGATCGGTGGCGGAAAGGGCTCCAAACTGGTTGCTCATCTCCGCTCCCCTACTCCTTCTCGTGCTCGATGTCGGCGATCTGCTTCACGCGGCGCTCGTGCCGCCCGCCCTCGAACGCTGTCGCCAGCCACAGGCGCAGGATCTCGTCGGCGAGCCCGTCGGCGACGATACGCCCGCCCATCGCCAGGACGTTGGCGTCATTGTGCTCCCGTGACAGGCGAGCCGTGAACAGATCGTTGCACAGGGCGGCCCGGATCCCCCGGACTTTGTTGGCCGCCATCTGTTCCCCCTGCCCGCTCCCGCCGAGCACGATTCCTCGCTCGGCCTGCCCCCCGGCGACGGCGCGGGCTACGGCGGCGCAGATCGGCGGGTAGTCGACGGGCTCCTCGGAATGCGTGCCGAGGTCGTCGACCGCATGGCCCTCGGCCTTCATGAGCTGCTTGAGGTGCTCCTTGAGGCGATAGCCGGCGTGGTCGGAGCCGATGACGATGTGCACGGACGCCTCCCGGAGCCGTCGCACTCCGCAGCCTACCGACGGCTTTCCTCCCTGAGCGGGCAACACGGCATCGAGTCGACCCCGGCGAGCGCCGATCCCTCCGGCGATCCAACCCAGGGAGTACGGGAGATGGATTCGCCCGCCGCCGACGAGAGCATCGACGCGCTCGTGATCGCCTCACAGTGCGACGCAGTCATTCTCGTGGTCGATGCCCACCGAGCCCGGCGGAAGCGGATCGCGAACGCCATCGCCCGGATCGACCAGGCGAACGCCGACCTTCTGGGCACTGTCGTGAACCGTGTCGAGGCGGACGCGCGCACCCGACCGCCGCGCCGCCGGCGACAGCCCCCTACGCCCCAAGGGTGAGCTACCAGAGAACCACGACCGCGGCACCGTCGAGCAGCGCATAGCGCAGGCGCGGGCTGCGGCCACCCCGGTTCGTGATCCGCGGCCGCGCCTCCGCGAAACCGCCGCGACCACCGCATACCCTCGCCGTGTGTTCCGCGACGACGCGCCGGACGAGTTGCCGAAGGTCACTGGCGCGTTCCTTCGCCGCGCCGAGGAGCTCTGCCCCCGGCGCGTCTCGTTCGAGTACCACAACCGGCGCAGCAACCGCACTGCGTCGGCGCGGTGGCGCGTCTCGAACCAGCTCGTGGAGCACGCGCGCGTCGCGCACGTCGAGCTCGGTCGTCCCGCGCGCGCGGCCTTCACGCCGCTTCCCGTGCTCGTGCCCGAGGAGCGGCAGGTCTACGACGCTGCGGTGCACTGGTACTTCCAGCTCTTCGGTGATCGCGCCGTCCGGAGCGTCGACGCCGACGAGTGGGAGACGCACGTCCCTGAGCTGGGCATCCGGCTCGTGGGCCAGGCCGGCCTTGCGGTCGAGGACGCCGACGGGGGTGCGGAGCTTCGGCTCCTCAGCGTCGGCGGCGCCTTCCCCGACGCCGGTGACCCGCTCGGCCCGATCGAGGCCCGGTTCGCGTTGCTGCGGCGGGCGGAATGGCTGACGGGGCGGTCGGTTCGGCTCGTGCACGCCGACCTCCTGTACGGCGCGCTCCTTGAGCAGGAGGTCACCGTCGACGACGCGCTCGACGAGCTCCGCCCGTGGTTGCGCGAGCGGGTCGATGCCGTCCGCGCTCGGATCGCCCGGCCGCTTCCCCGGCCCGGCCTCGAGTGCGGCCGGTGCCGTTTCGTCGCCGGGTGCAGTGCCCATGGCTGACGACCTGCGGCCGGAGATCCTGAGCCTCACGCCGTCGGCGGTGGAGACGTGGAGTCGCTGCCATCGCGAGTTCATGAACACGTATCTCCTCGGCGTTCCCCGCAGCGACGAGGGGCCGTCGCCCGACCAGGGGCTTCTCGTCCACGACATGCTGCGCCACCTCCACCGCCGCGGCTCGTGCCGCGACGCCGCGCACGTGGAGGACGTGCTCGTCGCCCACGGCCTCTCCACGTCGAGCACGATCCGCGGGTACGTCGAGCGGCACGTCCGCCGCTGCCCGACCGAGGTCGACGACGAGCGGCACGAGCTGGAGCGGGCGAGGTTCCACCGCCGGCCGGCGCCGATGTTCATGGCGACCGGTCGAATCGACGCCGTGTGGGTCCACGACGGGCTGCTCGACGCACGTGACTACAAGACGGGCCGGATGGACAGCGAACGCGTGTGCGACGACGCGCGTGCCCGCCTCCAAGCGTGGCTGCTCGAGCCGGCGGCAGCGCGACGCGGGTTGCGGCTCCGTGTCTCCTACGAGTGCCTCGCCGCCGAGGTCGTCGACGATCCGCAGCCGTTCGAGCCGGATCGCGACGAGCTCGACGCGATCGAGGAGGAGCTGCGCGGCGTGGCGGAGGCCATCTGGCGCGAGCAGGACTTCGCCGGGGTTGCTGACGCCGATCTGTGCCGCGCGTGCCGCTACCGGTCCATTTGTCCGGACAGCGCGGCGCCGTCGCAGCCGGTGTGGCCGACGATCGAGGACAACCTGGCTGAGGGCCTCGCCGGCGACCGGTAGCGTCGCCTGCCGCGGCGACGGCGGCTTTGCCGACCGTCGCGCAAAGCCGGAGCTTGCGACGGCGACAGGAGGAGTTGATGGATCCCCGCACGCCCGTTGTGATCGGCGCGGGCCAGGTGTCGGAGCGGCCGGACGAC
>JBKPDN010000294.1:0-3696 GCA_046727875.1 Actinomycetota bacterium
GCGCCATGCGGGAGTCGGGCGGGAGCTCGGCGCCCTTCCGGTAGCGCCCGGCGAGGTACCCGCCCGCGAGCGGGCTCCACGGGATCACGCCCATGCCGTAGCGCCGGCAGGTGGGCAGCACCGACCGCTCCACGTCGCGCACGAGGATCGAATACGGCGGCTGCTCGCACCGGAACCGCTCGCGGCTGCGGCGCTCCGCCACCCACTGCGCCTCGACGATGTACTCGGCCGGGAACGTCGACGAGCCCGCGTACCGGATCTTTCCCTGGTGCACGAGGTCGCTCAGGGCGCCGAGCGTGTCATCGACGTCGGCGGCCTCGTCGGGCCGGTGCACCTGGTACAGGTCGATCCAGTCGGTGTCGAGCCGGCGCAGGCTGTTCTCGACCTCGCGCTGGATCCAGCGGCGCGAGTTGCCGCGCATGTTGGGATCGCGGCCCATCGGCGCATGCACCTTGGTCGCGAGCACGATGTCGTCGCGCCGCCCCGCGATCGCCTTGCCGACGATCTCCTCCGACTCGCCCTCCGAGTAGACGTCGGCCGTGTCGATGAAGTTCACCCCGGCGTCGAGCGCGCGGTGCACGATGCGGACGCACTCGTCGTGCTCGGGGTTCCCCCACTTGCCGAACATCATCGCCCCGAGGCAGTGCTCGCTCACCTGGACCCCGGTGCTGCCGAGCGTGTGCATCTCCATGAGCAGCCTCTCTTGTCGCCGTCGCGCGGAGCCTACGCCGCGAGATCTACCGGTCGAACTGGGCGGGCGGCGGGAACTCGCCGGCGACCACGGCGTCGAAGCGCTCGCGCAGCATCGCCTCGGTCACGTCGGTCGTCGTGATGTAGAAGCGTCCGCTGCTGACGGCGTCGAACACGAGGCGCGCCACATCGGCGGGGGGCAAACCACCCTTCGATGTGAGGTCGCGCAGCGCCTGCTCGACGAAGTGGTGGTCGGGCGCCTGCGCTTCGCTCGGCGGCTCGTCGGGCCGGTTGCGGGTCGAGTACGCGATCTTGGTGTCGACCAGACCCGGGGTGAGCACCGACACGCCGATCGGAGCGCCCTGTGCCCGCAGGTCGTGGGCGAGGCACTCGGTGAGCGCGAGCGCGGCGAACTTGCTGGTGACGTAGGGACCCGAATACGCGACGGTGAGCAGCCCGGCGAGCGACGAGGTGTTCACGACGTGACCCTCGTCGCCGCCTTCGAGCATGCGTGGGACGAACGCACGGATGCCGTGCAGCACGCCCCAGAGGTTCACGCCCATCACCCATTCCCAGTCGGCGAGGTCGCGCTGCCACGTGATCCCGCCCTGGAAGACGCCGGCGTTGTTGCAGAGCAGGTGGACGGCACCGAAGCGTTCGTAGGTGAGGCCGGCGAGGGCGTCGACCTGCTCGGGCCGGGACACGTCGGTAGGAGCCACGACCACCTCGGCGCCGGCGGTCTCCACCTCGGCCGCCGTCTCCTCCAGGGCGCCGACCTCGATGTCGGCGATCACGACGCGCATGTCTTCGCGGGCCGCGTGGACGGCGAGTGCCCGTCCGATCCCGCTCCCCGCTCCTGTGATGACCGCGACCCGACCCTCGAAGCGCTCCATGCGACTACGGGTGAGGCCCGCGGTAGAGGTAGCCGTCGCGCACGGGCTGACGCTGGTCGTAGAACGGGGTGAGCACGGCATCGACGTGCTCCGGCGTCCAGCCGCCGTCGACGTCGAAGTGCCGGTCGACGGTCGGGCCGGCGACGACATCGATCATGCGCCCGTACACGACGAACACCTGGCCCGACACCTTCGCCGCCGCCGGCGACGCCAGGTAGGCAACGAGCGGTGAAACGTTCTCGGGCGCGAACTCGTCGAAGTCACCTTCGACCTCGTCGCCGATACCGGGGAGGCTCTCGGTCATCCGGGTGCGGGCGCGGGGCGCGATCGCGTTCGCGGTGACGCCGTAGCGGCCCAGGCTGTTCGCGGTCGCGAGCGTGAGTGCGATGATCCCCGCCTTGGCCGCCGCGTAGTTCGGCTGGCCCGGCGAGCCCAGGAGCGCCGCTTCCGAGGTCGTGTTCACGATGCGGCCGTACACCGGCGCGTCGGCGGCCTTCGATCGGTCGCGCCAGTACGAGGCCGCGTGGCGCGACATGCAGAAGTGCCCCTTGAGATGCACGCGCACGACGAGGTCGAAGTCCTCCTCGCTCATGTTGAAGAGCATCCGGTCCCGCAGGAACCCGGCGTTGTTCACCAGGATGTCGAGCTGCCCGAATTGGTCGACGGCGGTCTGCACGAGGCGAAGCGAGTCGTCCCAATCGGCGACGTCGCCGTGGTCGGCCACCGCTTCGCCGCCGGCGGCGGTGATCTCGTCCACCACCGAGTCGGCCGGGCTTTTCTCCTCCTCTCCCTGCAGCGTGCGCCCGTAGTCGTTCACGACCACGCGCGCCCCGAGGCGTCCCAGCTCGACGGCCTCGGCTCGGCCGAGGCCGCGCCCGGCGCCGGTGACGATCGCGACCTTGCCGTCCATTCCGTCCAGCACTCGCTCTCCCCGTGCTCCGTCGAAAAGTGGAATACGTTCTACTCCGTGGCGGAGCCGAGAGTCGCCTTCGTGACCGGCGCCAGCCGGGGGATCGGCAAGGCAGCCGCGATCGCGCTCGCCGAAGCCGGGCTCGACGTGGTGATCACCGGGCGCACGGTCCGGGAAGGTGACGGCGTCGACGACTCTGACGGGGCCGGGCGCTCGATCCCCGGCAGCCTGGAGACGACCGCGCAGGCGATCGAGGCGACGGGCCGGCGGGCGCTGCCGGTCGTCATGGACCTGCACGACCGGTCGACCCTCGGCGCCGCCGTGCAGTGCGCCCTCGACGAGTGGGGCGGCATCGACGTCCTCGTGAACAACGCCATCGACACCGGCCCGGGTGACATGTCGCGCTTCGAGGACACGCCGGTCGAGCTGCTCGAGGCCAAGTTGGCCGCCAACGTCGTCTCGCAGATCGTGCTCATCAAGTCGGTGCTCCCCGGCATGCTCGAGCGCGGCGACGGCACGCTCGTGAACGTGACGTCGGCGGTCGCGGTCATCGATCCGCAGGCACCCACCGGCGAGGGCGGCTGGGGCGCGGCGTATGCGATGTCGAAGGGCGCGTTCCACAAGCTGGCGGGGATCCTCGCCGTCGAGGTCGGCGACCGCGGGATCCGCAGCTTCAATCTCGAGCCGGGGTTCGTCATCACCGAGCGGATGGAGGTGAACGCCGGCGCCCTCGGGCTCGCGGGGCGCTACCCGGGCGCGCCTCCCTCGGTCCCGGCGGCGGTCATCGCCTGGCTCGCGACCAGCCCCGACGCCGCCGACCTCAACGGCACCACGATCTCGGCGCAGCGTTTCGCGAAGGACCGGGGCCTCCACCCCGACTGGCGGGACGGCAAAGGCAGCGGGAACTAGAACTCGTTACGATCGGAGTTCGCATGCAGATCGACGACCTGATCCTCGTCAGCGTCGACGACCACGTCGTCGAGCCTGCGGGTCTCTTCGAGCGCCACCTCCCCGAGCACTGGCGCGACCGTGCGCCACGCGTCGTCCACGCCCCGAACGGCGCCGACGTGTGGATGTGGGGCGACCAGCGCGGCGCCAACTTCGGCCTCAACGCCGTGGCCGGGCGGCCGCCCGAGGAGTACGGCATGAACCCCATGTCGTTCGGCGAGATGCGCGACGGCTGCTACGAGATCGACGCCCGCG
>JBKPDN010000295.1:0-1648 GCA_046727875.1 Actinomycetota bacterium
TCGTCCGACAGGTCGACGCCGGGCGCGCGCCCGGTCAGCATCGGGCCGGTCTGCGCCGTCACGGCGTGGCGCACGAGCACGAGCATGGTGGGCTTCGGCGCCTCGGGCGCCGCACCCTGCCCGTCGGCGGCGGCCGGCGCGGGCTTGGTTGCGCGCGTCTCGCTCGCGGGTGCGGCGGTGTCCGTCATCACAGTCTCCATTGTCGCCGTCGCAAGCTCCGGCTCTATCACTTCTGACGCGGTCGCAAGCTCCCGCTCTGCAACGGCAGTCGGCGAAGCCGCTGCCGTTGCGGTCGACGGTCGGCAGAGCCGCCGCCGCCGCGCTGATGGTACCGGCGTCGTTCGAGCGGTTTTCCTCCGGTCCGTGCCCACCCGGCGGTTTGTACAGTGCTGCGCATGGCCGGAGAGTCGCTCGGTATCAGCCCCCAGGGGCCGCCCGAGACCGTGTTGGCGCCCGAGCCCGCCGACGCGCTGGCGGCGCTCGACGCCGCACTCGTGTCCGAGCCTGACGCCCGTCGCGGCGCCGTGTCGCAGGTCGTGGCGCGCTGGCCCCGATTCCTCGACGCGTGGGCGCGGCTCGGCGAGCTGGCACGCGACGACGTCGAGGCGTACGCGTGCTTCCGCGTCGGCTATCACCGCGGCCTCGACCGGTTGCGCCAGTCGGGATGGCGCGGGTCCGGCTACGTCCGGTGGCGCGACCTGACGAACCGCGGCTTCCTGCGTGCGCTCGACGGGTTGCGTGCTTCCGCCGTCGCGATCGGCGAGAACGACGAGGCGCAGCGGTGCGACGAGTTCCTCCACCAGCTGGACCCCGACTGGGATCGGCGTCGCGACTAGCCTCGGAAGCCTTCCGGGAGGCAGATGCGCATGAAGCGCGCGCTCGTCACGGGCATCACAGGGCAGGACGGCCGGTACATCGCCGAGTTCCTCGCCGGTAAGGGCTACCAGGTGTTCGGGCTGGTCCGGGGCCAGGCCAATCCGAAGGCCCAGATGGTGATGGACGAGAACCCGTCGCTCGAGCTCGTCGAGGGAGACCTCCAGGATCTCTCCTCGCTCATCGCCGCGGTCGAGCAGGTCCAGCCGGACGAGGTCTACAACCTGGGCGCGATCAGCTTCGTGCAGCTGTCGTTCAAGCAGCCCGAGCTCACGGCCGACATCACCGGCTTGGGCGTCCTGCGGATGCTCGAGGCGATCCGTGTCGTCGGCGGCACCGAGAAGAACCCGATCCGCTTCTATCAGGCGTCATCGTCGGAGATGTTCGGCAAGGTGCGCGAGACGCCGCAGAACGAGCAGACGCCGTTCCATCCCCGCTCGCCGTACGGCGCCGCCAAGGTCTTCGGGCACTACACCACGGTCAACTACCGCGAGGCGTACGGGCTGCACGCGTCGTCCGGCATTTGCTTCAACCACGAGAGTCCGCGCCGCGGGCTCGAGTTCGTGACCCGCAAGGTCACCAACTCGATGGCGCGCATCAAGCTCGGCCTGCAGGAGAAGATCACACTCGGCAACCTCGACTCGGCGCGTGACTGGGGATACGCCGGCGACTATGTCGAGGCCATGTGGCTCATGCTGCAGCAGGACGAGCCCGGCGACTACGTGCTCGCCATGGGAAAGACGCACACCAACCGTGAGCTGCTCGAGGTGGCAGC
>JBKPDN010000296.1:0-9205 GCA_046727875.1 Actinomycetota bacterium
CCGACGACAGCGAACGTCACGAACAGCAGCGCGCCGTGTCCCCAGCCGATGAAGGGCCGCACCGATGGCACGGCGCGGCAGGCTAACCGGACGCTCGCCTACGATCCCGGACCAATGCGAGCGAACCACCGGGCAGGGCGCAGGCGGCGAGCACCCGTCGCGTTCGCGGCCATCGGCGTCGCCGTCGCACTCTTGCTCGCAGTGCCGTCGGGCGCCACTGCCGCGCCCCGCAGGCCGCAGCCCTCTCGGTCCGGTGCACCACCGACGGTCGCTTCCACCTCCCAGACGAGCGGGCGCTGGTTCGACCGCGTGTTCGTGGTGGTCTTCGAGAACAAGGATCGCAGCGACGTCCTCGACGTGCCGTACTTCGCCGACCTCGCACGCCGGGGGGAGCAGTTCCCCCGGTTCGTCGCCGAAGCGCACCCGTCCCAGCCGAACTACCTCGCGATGGTGGGCGGCGACACGTTCGTGCGCGGCGACGAGCCGCACGACCTCGCGGCCACCAACCTCGGCGACCTCCTCGAGGGCGCGGGCCTGTCATGGACGTCCTACGAGGAAGGGCTTCCCGAGGCCTGTTTCACCGGGAAGGCTGCCGGCAACACCAAGGACGGCAAGTACACGCGAGCCCACAACCCGTTCATCTCCTTCGACAACATCCGTACCAACCCCGAACGATGCGCGCGCATAGTCGACGGCGCGCGGCTCGACGCCGACATCGCGGCGGGGACGCTCCCGACGTTCGCGCTGTACGCGCCGAACAAGAACAACGACGCACACGACAAGCCGCTGAGCTACGCGGCGCGCTGGCTCCGCGGGTTCCTCGAGCCCAAGCTGGCCGATCCCCGCTTCATGGACGGGACCCTCGTCGTGGTCACGTTCGACGAGTCCGGCGACAAGTCCGACGACCCCAAGACGAGTCCCATCTACACGGTCTTGCTGGGTTCGATGATCACGCCCGGTACGAGCGACCGAACCCGCTACGACCACTACAGCCTGTTGCGCACCATCGAAGACACGCTCGGGCTCGGGACGCTCGGGCGCCACGACCAGACCGCAACGCCGATCCGGCACTGAGTCGGGATGGCGGGATTTGAACCCGCGGCCTCAGCGTCCCGAACGCTGCGCGCTAACCAAACTGCGCCACATCCCGAAGGGCGTTCATTGTAGGTCGGTCGGTTCCGAGCGGATCGGGCGCTACGCCGACGCGTCGGCGGCGGCGGCGAGCGTGCTCCTCACCGTGCGGCGCAGCGTGCCGGGATCCACCGGCTTCACGAGCTCGGCGTCCGCGTCGGCGCGTTTGGCGAGGAAGCGGTCGGCCTCGCGATCGAGCAGCAACAGGATCGGCACGTGCGGGAGCCGGCCGCCCGACTCCTCGAGACGCAGGTCGATCGCCACCGCGATCCCGCCCATGTTGCCGATCTGGAGATCGAGCACGACCAGATCAGGATGCTGCTCGGCGACGGCGGCGCGCACATCCTGGCCCCGCGTCACCTCGACGACCTCCTGACCGGGCCCCACGAGGGCGGCGCGCACCTGCTCCCGCACCCAGCGCGCGTCTGCGACGACGAGGACCTTCACGGGCTCGAAGCTACCGGGCCGGGCTATCCGACGCGGGCCGGCGCGGCGGTGAACAGGTGTTGCCCCACCTCCGCCAGCGCGTCGAAGTCGTACACGTCGCGGGCGAGGAACGGGACGTACGCGACCGCAGCCCGGCCGGCGCGCGCCTTGACGCCCGCGACGTGATGACGCTCGCGCTCGGCGACCTGACGGAAGTCGGCGAGGTTCTCGTACAGCGCCGCCAGCCGGTCGGCCGCCGCTGCGCCGTCGCCCGCGACGGGCGTCGTATCCGAAGCCTTGGCGGCGAGGGTCTCGGCGCGGGCTCGGAGGCCGTCGACGCCCTCGTCGCCGAACGGCGGGTGGACGCGGTTGACGATCAGCCCCTCGACGGGGATGTCGCTCTCGGCGAGCCGCTCGGCGAAGAACGCAGCCTCCTCGACCGCGTCACGCCGGGGCGAGGTGACGAGCACGAAGCTGCTGGACGGATCGGCGAGCAACGCAAGGACGCTCGCGGCCCGGTCGCGGAACCCCTCCTCCATGCCCTCGAACGCGCGGAAGAACGCGACGATGTCGTCGATCACCTCCGTGCCGACGACCTTCGAGATCGTGCGCAGGAAGCGCTGCACCGCGGCGCTCGCCACGCGCAGGTACGCGCGCGTCGGCATCATCAGCAGCCGGAAGATGCGGTTGTCGAGCAGCCGCGTGAGGCGGCGCGGCGCGTCGAGGAAGTCGAGGGCGTGGCGCGAAGGCGGCGTGTCGACGACGATGAGGTCGTAGCCGCCCTCCTCGTCCAGCTCGTGCAGCTTCTCCATCGCCATGTACTCCTGCGTGCCGGAGAGCGCGGTGGACACGTTGCGGTAGAAGCGGTTGGCGAGGATCCGCTGCGCCTGCTCCTCGTCGGCCGCGTACGTGCCGACGAGGTGGTCGAACGTCGACTTCGTGTCGAGCATGAGCGCGGACAGACGCCCGCCGGGCGGGCTCGCGCCGCCGGGGTCCCAACGCCCGCGTTCGATCTCGTGCGCGGTGTTGGAGAGCGCGTCGAGCCCGAGCGTGTTCGCGAGGCGCTTCGCCGGGTCGATCGTGACGACGACGGCGTTGCGGCCTCGGCGCGCGCCTTCGACTGCGAAGACGGCGGCGACCGTCGTCTTGCCCACGCCGCCGGTGCCGCAGCACACGACGATGTGGCGATCGCGGGCGACCTCGTCGAAGGTCACACCATCCGTCATGGGACAGTGGCGCGGCCCTGCAAGGCCGTCTCCGGGAGCTCGCCGACCTGCGCCGTGAGCGCACCGCGCAGGGTCTCGATCTCGGGCGGCCCAAGCTCGGCGGTGAACAGGAACGGCAAGCGAATCTGCGGCAGCGGAAGTCGCGCCGCGAGCCTGTCGGCCTGCTCCTGCTGGAGCTCGTGCCGCTCTCGGCGGAACTCGGCCGCGCCGACGAGGTCTGTGGCCTCGCGCGGCGATACGTGCACACCCAGCTCGTCGGCGAGGCGCTGGATCTCGTCGACCGAGACGCGTGCGCCGGGATCGGGATAGCACATGTTCACGACGACCGGGCCGAGTTGCACGCCGATGCGGTCCTCGAGCTGAAAAGCGGTGTCGACGAGCTCGCTCACCGGCGTCTCCTCGGGGATCGTCACGAGGATCACCTGGCAGCGCGACGGGTCCGACAGCATCTCGATGACCTCGGTCGACTGCTTGTTGACCGGTCCGACCCGCACCGCGTCGCCGAGGCCGCGGGGCGACATGAGGAACGTGATCGCATGCCCGGCGGCCGGCGCGTCGATCAGGATGAGGTCTGCGGCGCGCTCGTGCTCGAGCGCCTTCACCTTGCCGAGCACGAGGATGTCCTTCATGCCCGGGACGGCCGACGACACGACCTCCAGCGCGCCCGAGCGCACGAGCCGCTTCGAGATGCGACGCAGTCCGTGCGACTCGAGGTAGTCGAGCAGAGCCTCGTCGGGGGTGAGCGTCCGGCCGCGGACGCCGGCGGCGAGCTCGGCCTCCTCGTAGGCGAGCGGAGGCTTGCCGAAGCACGCCGCCAGGCCCGATTTGCCCTCGACCTCGACGATCAGCACGCTCAGTCCCGCGCCGGCGGCCGCGGTGGCGAGGGTTGCGGTCACCGTCGTCTTCCCGACCCCACCCTTCCCCGCCACGATGACGACGCGAGCGGATGAGCAAAAGCGCGCCAGATCCATGCGCCATCCAGCCTAGAAGAGCCCGGATGCGACGCTCCGTGCGTCTCGTCGCCGTCGCGTGCTTCGCCACCGCGGTGGCGATCCTCGTCTCCGACGTCGCGTGGGCGGGCCCGGCGCAGGCGGTGCCGAGGCGGAACGGCATCGACGTGGTGAAGGTCGACGGGCTGCTCGATCCGCCGACGGCATCGCTCGTGCGCGACGCCATCGCCCGAGCCAACCGTCGTCACTCCACGATGATCGTGCTCCAGCTCGACTCGGGTGGTTCTGTCGACGTCGACGTGCAACCGCTGGTGCACGACGTGCAGCGGTCGCGGGTGCCCGTCATCGTCTGGGTGGGACCGTCGGGGGCGAAGGCCAAGGGCGCGGCCACGCTGCTCGCCGAGTCGGCGCCGGTGACTTCGGTGTCGTCGGGATCGAGCATCGGGCCCGCCGACCCGCTCCGGCTCGACGAGCCGGGCGCGACCAACCGACGCCTGGTGTCCGATCAGCTCGCGGCGCTGGCCGCCCGGTGGGACCGCGACCCGGCGGGCGCCCGCCGCCTCACCGAGGAGAATCTGCCCGCCGACGACGCCCACCGCGCCGGCGCGATCAACTCGGTCGAGCCCACCGTGGGCGAGCTGATCGTGACGCTCGACGGCCGCGCCGTGCCGACCGCGGCGGGCCCCAAGCTCCTCTCGACCGCCACCGTCGTGGGCAAGGGCCTCGGCCGACGCCGTCAACCCAACCAGGACGTCCGCTTCGACCGGCTCGACATCGGCAACCAGGTGCTGCACACCCTCATCAGCCCGTCGATCGCGTACCTGCTGTTCGTCGCCGGGCTCGCGCTGATGGTGTTCGAGTTCTACACGTGCGGGATCGGTCTCGCCGGCCTGGCCGGAGGGGCTGCGCTCGTCGGCGCGCTCGTCGGGTTCTCGCACCTGCCGGTGGCGTGGTGGGCGGCGGGCTTGCTCATGTTGGCGGTGTTCGGCTTCTCGGTCGACGTGCAGGCGGGCGGGCTCGGCGCGTGGACGATCATCGGGAGTATCTCGCTCGTGGCCGGGTCGCTGACGCTCTACGGCGGCTCGGCGAGGCTCAACCCGCCGTGGTGGGTGCTGCTGATCGTGATCGTCGGTACCGCGCTGTTCATGCTCGGCGCCATGACCGCCGTGGTTCGGTCGCGCTTCTCGACTCCCACCGTGGGGCGCGAGGGGATGATCGGCGAGGAAGGTCAGGCCGAGGTCGACGTGGCGCCCGACGGGGTCGTCGTGATCCAGGGGGCGCGCTGGCGGGCCCGCACGAACCGGGCGACTCCGATCGAGGCCGGCGACCCCGTGCGGGTGGTCGCGGTCGAGGGTCTGGTCCTCGAGGTCGAGCCCGAGGAGGGCGGGGCCCGCGATTACCGCGATCGGGGCCGGGCCAAGGCCTCCGACCCTGGGCGACGCCGCGGGGGCGGGCGGAACGAGGAGTAGTGGAACGGAAAATCTCCGCGATTCGCCTCTTGTCCGGTCGGGGGGAGGCAGATACCTTCGCATCACTGCACAACCGGGAGGGGGCCGGTGGCGGTCCAGACCTCGGAGCGGACCTGGCAGCTGCGCGCAGCGTGTCGGGGACCGGAGTCGGCGCTCTTCTTCCCGCCGACCTATCCGGAGCGCAAGGACGAGCGTGACGGCCGCGAGGCGCGAGCCAAGGCGATCTGCCACGAGTGCCCGGTGCGCGCCGAGTGCCTGGAGTACGCGATCAGCATCCGCGAGCCCCACGGCATCTGGGGCGGGCTCACGGAAGCCGAGCGCCGACTGATGTACTCCGACGAGGCCGGTTAGCCCCCTTCTCGAAGCGTCTCTGAACCGGAATAGCTCCGGTCTAGGGACGCATCAGGGCTCGGCCCCGACAGCGGGCCGGGAACCCGGTCGTCGCCGCGGCGGCGGGTGACTCCCTCGGCATCGAGCTTCTGCATGATCGGCAACACGAACTTGCGCGTCGACCCGAGCAGGTCCCGCACGTCGGACACCGTCACCGTGCCCCGCTCGCGCAGGGCGTCCCGGATGCGACGCCGCGCCTCGTCGAGCGCTCCCGTCGTGAACACGATCCCGTCGAGGTCGACGACCGCGCCCTCGCGGAGCAGGGCGCGCAGCAGCCCCCGCGACGCGCCGGCTTCCTCCGGCTCGGGCGGCGAGAACGGCGTCGCCTCGAGCGCGGCGAGCACGGCGCGGGCCTCGGGCGAGTCGCCGACCTGCGACCGGTGCGACGCATGGCGCACGACGCCGCGCTCGACCACAAGCTCGTCGGTTCCCTCCAGCGCCGCCCGCAGCCGCCCGGGGTCGGCTCGGAGCGCCGACGCCAGCGCCGGCACCTCGATGCCAGGTTCGAGCGGCTCCCGCTCGTGGTGTGCCTGCACGCGCTGCACGGCGGCGGTCCGCAGCGCCGCGACCGTGCCGCCGTCGACCAGCCATCCACCGACGCGCGCGGCAGTGCCGTCCGCGACGAGCTCGTCCGTCAACGCGTCCGCCTCGGCCGCGCCGACGCCGGCGAGCGATCCGAGCGCATCCACCTCCAACCACGGATGGGCGGCAAGGAGCCGCGGGCCGAGCGGGAGCGCGAGGTAGGCGGGAGCGTCGCGGGCGCGTCCCTCGGGAGCCACGTCCAACACTTCGACGCCGCCGACGGTCTCGCGCTCGCCGGGATCGCGCAGCACAAGCCGGTCACCCGGGACGAGTGGCACCGGTTCGTCCATCCGCATCCGGGCGTAGCGCCGCTCGGCGTCGAGCACGCGCAGGAGCACCGCGTGCTCGCCCGACCCCACGTAGCACTGCAGCGACGCGCGGGTGCGCAGCTCGATGTCGGGCAGCGGCGCGAGCTCGACGTCGACGGTGTCGGTCACGCGCCACTGGCCGGGCCGGACGACGGCGTCCCCCCGGCGCACCACCGTCTGGTCGATCGCGGCCCCGGCGAGGTTGAGCGCGACCCGCGTGCCCGCCGCGGCCGTGTCGAGCTTGTGGTGCGCGGTCTCGATGCCACGGATCCGCGCCCGGAGCGCCCGCGGCCCCACTTCGACCTCCTCGTCGAGCCGCAACGACCCGCCCGTCAGCGTGCCGGTCACGATCGTCCCCGCGCCCTTCGCCGCGAACACGCGGTCCACCCACAAGCGAGGACGGTCGCGGTCGACGGGTCGAGGCGCGGCGGCGAGCAGCGCGTCGAGCGCGTTGCGGACGTCGTCGCGCCCGCGGCCGGACAGCGCGTCGGCCACCACCACCGGCGCGTCGGAGAGCGGCGACCCCGCGAGCCGGTCGTCGAGTTCGAGGCGGGCGAGCTCGAGCGTGTCGTCGTCGACGAGATCCGCCTTCGTGAGGATCACGAGCCCGTGGCTGACGGCGAGGAGCTCGATGATCCGCAAGTGCTCCTCGCTCTGCGGCATCCAGCCCTCGTTGGCGGCGACGACGAGCATCACGACGTCGACGGCGCCGACCCCCGCGAGCATGTTCTTGATGAAACGCACGTGGCCGGGCACGTCGACGAAGCCCACCTCTTCGCCCGACGGGAGTGTGGTGAACGCGTACCCAAGGTCGATGGTGAGCCCGCGCGCCTTTTCCTCCGGAAAGCGGTCCGGGTCGGTGCCGGTGAGCGCGAGGACGAGCGACGACTTGCCGTGATCGACGTGCCCAGCGGTCGCGACCGTGCGCACGTCAGTGGAGCGCGGCTCGAAGCGCCTCGGCGAGCCGCCCGTCGTCAGCCGGGTCCACGGTGCGCAGGTCGCACACGATCGCGTCGTCCGCGATTCGAGCGACAATGTCCTGTTCGCGAAGCACCGCGAGGGAGTCTTTCGCGGCCGGCCCCTCGATTGCCATACCTACCGACGGAATCGTCAGCCCCGGCAGGGACCCCCCGCCCGCCACGGCCTCGGTGTCGACGACCTTCGCTCCCGGGATCATCTCGGCGATGACCTCCGCCCGGGCCCGCAGCTCGTCGAGCGGCACGCTGGCCATCCACCACAGCGGGATCGTCGTCGCGTCGCCAGAGAGATAGGAGAAGGCGACGGCCTGGAGCCCCGCCAGCGTGAGCTTGTCGGCCCGCATCGCCCGGGCCAGCGGGTGGGCGGCGATCTTCGTGACGAGGTCCGACCGACCCACGATCACGCCCGCCTGCGGACCGCCGAGCAGCTTGTCGCCGGAGAACGTGACGAGCGCGGCGCCGGCCTCGACGGCCTGACGGATGCCGGGCTCGTCCCGCAGCCAGGCCGGCCGCCTCGGCAGCCACGGCGTCGTCTCGTCGAGGAGGCCCGAGCCGGCGTCGACCATCACCGGCGGCCCGAGCGTCTCCAGGTCCACGACCGGAGTCGACTCGACGAAGCCCACCATCCGGTAGTTGGACGCGTGCACCTTGAGGAGCAGAGCGGTCTGGGGAGTGACGGCGTTTTCGTAATCGGCGCGCCGCGTGCGATTCGTCGTTCCCACCTCGACCAGGCGGCAACCCGACTCCGACATGATCTCCGGCACCCGGAAACCGCCGCCGATCTCGACGAGCTCGCCCCGTGACACGACGACCTCGCGGCCGCGGGCCAGTGCCGCCAGCGACAGCAGGACCGCCGCCGCGTTGTTGTTCACGACCAGCCCGGACTCGGCGCCGCACGCACGCGCCAGCAGCCAGCCGGCGTGGTCGTGGCGCGAGCCCCGCCGGCCCTCGTCCATCTCGTACTCGAGGTTCGAGTACCCGCGGCCGACCGTCCGGGACACCGCGAGGGTGTCGTCGCCGAGGGGCGCGCGCCCGAGGTTCGTGTGCACCATCACGCCGGTGGCGTTGATCACGGGGCGCAGCAGGCGGCCCTTGATCTGCTCGACGCGCCGGCGCGCATCGGCGATCACGTCGTCGACCGTCACCTCGTCGTCGGACGCCGCGTCGCGCGTCACGCGG
This sequence comes from Actinomycetota bacterium, assembly GCA_046727875.1. Classification (GTDB taxonomy): domain Bacteria; phylum Actinomycetota; class Acidimicrobiia; order IMCC26256; family JACDBD01; genus JALZAA01. Next base: position 8,639 of record JBKPDN010000296.1, read on the forward strand.
TCGCGGGCGTCGTCGACGGCGTCACGGGCGCACGCGGCGAGGAGCTCGTGCGGCAGGCCGGAGAGCGCGTCCAGCACTTGGTCGACGCCGGGGAGCGTGCGCCGGGGGTCCACGCCGGTAGCGTAATTCGGAGGTCGCGAGGCTTCGCAGGGACGACGGGACCCGCCACGTAGAATGGGTGCGAAGTGCGCAACGCTCGTGAGGCTTCGGCCGGCCCTGATCCTGAGGCGTTGCGGTGGTGACCCCGCGTGAGGCCGCCACCGTGATGCTCGTTCGTGATGCCCCGGGGCTCGAGGTGTTCATGCTGCGACGCAACGTCGCCGTCGAGTTCATGGGTGGCGCCTACGTGTTCCCGGGCGGCGCGGTCGACGCCGGCGACCGGGCGCCCGAGCTGCTCGCCCGCTGCGACGGCCGCGACGATGCCGCCGCCAGCATGCAGCTCGGTGTGCACGCCGGCGGCCTCGGCTTTTGGGTCGCCGCCATCCGCGAGGCATTCGAGGAAGCGGGGGTACTGCTGGCCCGGTCCGCCGCCACCGGCGAGCCCGTCGAGGTCGACGAACCGGCGGC
>JBKPDN010000297.1:0-4238 GCA_046727875.1 Actinomycetota bacterium
ACGCCGCGCCGTTGACGATCAACGGTTGGGTGGTCCCGATCTGGACCGAAGTGCTCATAGTGCTCTCGCTGGGCATCGCGATGCTCGCTCTCGCGGTCCGGAGTTTCCAGAAGACGGAGTAGCCTTCGGGTTGCCCAACACTGGCACGAACGGGCAGGAAACAGTTGGTGTCAAGTCGCCCGCCGCGGCCGGGTTTTCACCCGGGACCGTTAGCGTGCTCTCGATGAAACGGGCACTGGCCGCGCTGGCGATGGTCGGTGTGCTCGGCACGTGCGCCTGGTTGGCGACGTCCTCGACGTCGTCTTCGTCCTCGCCCGCGCCACCGCCGTCTTCGGCGTCGCGCTCACTGGGCCCGGTGCTCATGTACGGCGACAGCCTCCTCGAGCAGGCTTCTCCGTACCTGCAGAGCACCGACCAGGTGCGCGCGTACGGCGGTACGGCGCTCTGCGACTGGGTCGACAACATCGCGCGCGCCTCCGCCGTCGAGCAGCCCAGTGTCCTCGTGGTCGAGTTCGTCGGCAACGACCTGACGCCGTGCATGAAGGGCTACGAGACGCCCGATCAGATCCGGCAGAAGTACGAGGCCGACATGGCTCGGCTGAAGAAGCGCGTGGACGCGCCGATCCTGTGGGTCGGCCCGCCCGCGTTCCGCGACCGGACCCCGGCGGCGATGGGCCTCTACTCGTCGGAGCCGCGGTACGTCGACGCTGGCCAAGCCGTGCTCGCCAACGGCGCGTATACGGACACGCTGCCGTGCCTCGGCGACGAGGGGTCGGTGCAGGGCTGCATCAACGGGCGAATCCGGGTGCGGTCGACCGACGGGGCGCACTTCGCGACGTCAGGGTCCGGCTATTCGGCCGGCGGTCGCCGCTTCGCCGACGCGATCGACAACGCCGTCCGCACGCTCGGTTAGCCGCCTCCCGCTTCCGCCCCCATCGGCGGGGCGTGCGGAAATCAGCGCCGCACCCTAGGTCCCGAGCTTTTCCGCCGCCAGCTTCCGCAGAACCGAATAGTTCGCTTTTCCGGCCGCGTTGCGCTCGAGCGAGTCGACGAACAGGAACCGCCGCGGCTTCTTGTACCCCGCGAGCTTGTTGCGGCACCACGCGTCGAGCTCGGGCTCGTCGAGGTAGTGGTTGTCGGTGACCAGCACGAGCGCGACGACAATTTCACCGAACCGGTCGTCAGGCACGCCGACGACCACACAGTCGAACACGCTCGGGTGCTTGCGCAAGGCGAGCTCCACCTCTTCCGGGTACACCTTCTCGCCACCGGTGTTGATGGACGCCGAGCCGCGCCCGAGGAGCCGGATCGTCCCGTCGGCGTCGACCTGCGCGAAGTCGCCCGCGACCGCGTAGCGGCGCCCACCGATGACGCGAAACGTCTGCGCTGTCTTGTCGGGGTCGCGCCAGTAGCCGAGCGGGATGCGCCCCCCGACGGCCAGGAAACCGATCTCGTCGCTCCCGGGCGTGACCTCCTCGCCGGTGCCCTCGCGGAACACCTTCACCCGCTCGTTCACCGCGAAGCGCGCCGGCTTGATCTCGGGGTCGTCGGCGGTGGCGGCCTGGCGGCTGGCCATGCCCTCGGACGCGCCGAGCGAATCGAGCAGTGTGACCTGGGGGACGTGGCGCAGCAGCCCCGCTTTGGTCTCCGGGCTCCACGTCACGCCCGAGCTGGTGATCGCCCGCAGCGACGACAGGTCCCACCGGCTCGGCTCGGCATCGAGGGCGGCGAGGAGCGGTCGGGCGAACACGTCGCCCACGATCGTCAGCACCTCGACGCCGTTGCGCTCGACCTCGTTCCACACGCGTGCGGGATCGAGACCGGGCACGTCGATGAGCACCACGCCGCCGCCGCCACTGAGGGTCGACAGCGCGATGAACAAGCCGGTGCCGTGCATGAGCGGGCACGCGGGCAGGCACGTGCCGGCGCGCTTACCTTCGCGGACGGCGGCGATCGGGTCGGGCGGGTCGGTGCCGGGACGGCCCATCCGCCACAGCGAGACGTACAGGTCGTCGCTGCGCCACATGACACCCTTGGGCATACCGGTGGTCCCGCCTGTGTACAGGAAGACGAGGTCGTCGCCCGACGGTCGGTGGGCCGGCTCCCATTCCGTCACCGGCGGCGCGGCGGCGAGCGCGGCTTCGTAGGGCTTGCCGGTCTGCAACGTGAACGGTCGCCACGGCTTCTGGATGCGCTTGAGCGCCGTCTTGACCGTGTCCGCAAACTCGGGGCCGCACACGACGGCCTTGGCGTCCGAGTTGTCGACGATGTAGTGCAACTCGTCGGCGACGTAGCGGTAGTTGACGTTCACGGGCACGCAGCCGAGCTTCAACGCGGCGAAGAACGTCTCGAGGTACTCCGGGCAGTTGAGCATGTCGATGGCGATCTTGTCGCCGCGCTCGAGTTCGGCCTCCTGCGCCAGGTGCCACGCCAGCCGGCGCGCCCGGTCGTCGAACTGGCCGAACGTGAACCGCCGATCGCCGCACACGATCGCCTCGCGGTCCGGTGTGGCCTCGGCGACGCCGCGCCATACGGCGGCGAAGCTCCAGTCGCTCAATGTCTCTCCCTCGGTCGCCGTCGCAAGCTCCGGCTCCTGCGGCGACGGTCGGCAAAGCCGCCGCCACCGCGCGGGAGCGTATCGGCGTTGGGTCGGGAACCCGGCCGAGAGCAACGTCCCCGACCCAAGTGGGCCGGCCCCGGCTACAGGGAAGGAAGCGTCGCGACCTGCGCCACGGCGTAGCCGAGCGTGAGCGTCGCGAGCACGAGCACTGTGATGCGCATCTTCTGCCACACGAATCGCATCGAGACCCCGGCGAAGAACAGCACCGAAGCGAAAAACACGGATGTGAACACGTACGAGTCGGTGTGCTCGGTCGCTTCCTTCCCGTCGGTGAAGCGGGTGGTTCCTTCGCGCTCCAGCCGGTCGGACTTGTCGAGCTCGTCGACGTGGTACTCGGGCACCAGCAACGGGCTCGGCGTCGCCGCCGCGTTGTTCAGCGGGTTTTGCGCGATCCACGCCTGGAACGCGGGCACGAACTCGGGCCGGAAGCGTCGCTCGTAGAGCTGGGCCAGAGCCGGCTCGTTGCTGGTTGTGACCTCGAGCCAACGGTTGAAGTTCAGGAGGTCCTGCGTGCGCTGTTGGTCGCCGGTCGTCGCAGCGCGGTTCGCGAGCGAGCGGGCCGTGTTCGCCAGGGCGTACTCGCGCGCCTGCCGTCCGTTCCAGCGCGCGGCCTGGTACCCGCTCCACGCGATGCCCAGCGTCGCGAGGGACAGGAGGATCGTCGCAACGAGCTCGAGGACACGCTCATTCCGGGACGTCGGCTGTTCGTGCGACTCCGTCAGCTCGTGGGGAGCGTGGACGTGCACGTGCTCCGTCATGCTGGCCGCGCAGCCTACGTGGAGCGCGTTCATCCAATCGGCATGCACACCCCACGAACGCCTAACGGACCGTCGGTACCCTGCTGGCTGTGCGCAAATTGGCGATTTCGACCGCATTCGTCGTCGCGGCCGGCGTCGCCCTTTCGCCCGTCGGCGCGAGCGCGCGTGACACCTCCGATCAGCTCCCGCCCGGAGACCAACAGTTCACCGTTCAGTTCGACGGCAGCCCCCGCGAGTACCTGGTCCACGTCCCGTCCGGCACCAAGCAAGGCGCGCGCCTCCCCGTGGTGTTCAACTTCCACGGAGGCGGCAGCGACGCGCCGGCCGAGAAGGCCTACTCGCAGATGGACGCAACCGCCGATCGCCATGGCTTCATCGCCGTGTACCCGCAGGGCATCCCGCCGGCGCCCGGGGTGGCGAGCCTGCGGACCTGGAACGCGGGCAAGTGCTGCGGACCGGCCAAGAACACCAATGCCGACGACGTCGGCTTCACGTTTGCCGTCCTCGACGATCTCGCGGGGCGCACGCCCGTCAACCGGAGGCGCGTCTATGCGACCGGCATCTCCAACGGCGGCATGATGGCGTACCGCCTCGCCGCCGACGCGTCGAAGCGGGTCGCTGCCATCGCGTCCGTCGCCGGGCAGGTCGAGGTCACGAAGTTCGCGCCGAAGCGCCCGGTCCCGGTAATGGAGTTCCACAGTGTCGACGACCCGCGCGCGCTCTACAACGGCGGGCTTGGTCTTCCGTTCCCGGGCACCAACACCCGGAACCAGTTCGACCCCGTGCAGGAAGGGATCGACCGCTGGGTCGCGAACGACGGTTGCCGGCGTACGCCGAAGACGGCGGCCACCGTGCAGGGC
>JBKPDN010000298.1:0-11824 GCA_046727875.1 Actinomycetota bacterium
TGCGCAAGATTCCCCACTGCTGCCTCCCGTAGGAGTCTGGGCCGTGTCTCAGTCCCAGTGTGGCTGGACATCCTCTCAGACCAGCTACCCGTCGTCGCCTTGGTGGGCCGTTACCCCACCAACAAGCTGATAGGCCGCGAGACCATCCCGAAGCGGCTGACCATTTCCTCGCCGGATCATGCGGTCCGGCGAGGACATCCGGTATTAGCACCGGTTTCCCGGTGTTATCCCGGTCTTCGGGGCAGGTTCCTCACGTGTTACTCACCCGTTCGCCACTTTCCACCCGGGCAAGCCCGGGCTTCACGTTCGACTTGCATGTGTGAAGCGCGCCGCCAGCGTTCGTCCTGAGCCAGGATCAAACTCTCCATCGAGATCTCGACCGTGCCCGAAGGCATTGCCCACGGGCGAGGGCCACAGATCCTGGATGAGTCGCCGGACCGCCACTGGCTGTCCGACAACTTGGATTTGCTATTGGAATTGCTAGGTGGCATCCCCGCCCGCGTCCCGAAGGACCCGGCCGTGGACGCCGCACTGGCTTTTGGCATCACTGTTCCGTTTTCAAGGAGCCACGGCCCGACGGGAGGCCGACCAAGGGCCGGTGACGGTCGTCAGGCGGACACCCACTCCGCTGGCCGCGAGGTCTGGTGCGGCAAACGAGCGTCCGTGTCAACCCGCTCGAGCCGGAACTGCCGGCTCCGGCGAGCGGACCCATCATCCTATGGGCGAAAACCCTTACCGTCAAACGGCTCCCGCCCCGGGAAGGTTCCCGTTCGACTCCGGTCCGCTCAGGCCGCCCGGAGCCTCACCCAGAACCGCCGGCCCAGGTGCAGGAGGCGCCCGTCGACCTCGGCCGGGGTCACCTCGAGCCCCATCTCCGTGACCCGCTCGTCGTCCAGGTACACGCCACCCTCCTGGATCTTGCGCCTGCCCTCCCGGTTCGATGCCACGAGCCCGGCCAGGGCGAGCAGGCGCGCCACCTCGATGCGGCCGTCCCGCAGCTCGCTCGCCGGGATCACGAACCGCTGGACGTCGCTCGGCGCCGCGTGGTCCTTGAACACACGGTCGAACTCGGCTTCGGCGCGAGCGCCACTCCCCGATCCGTGGTACAGGTCGACGACCGTCCGCGCCAGCAAGCGCTTCAGGCGGACGCGGTCGCCGGCCTCGGCGTGCTCGAGCTCTTTGAGCACCTTGGCGACGCGGTCCGGGGGCCAACCCGTGGTGAGCTCGAAGTACCGGCCCATGAGCTCGTCCGGGAGCCGCATGAGCTTGCCGAACTGCTCGCCGGGCGGCTCCGTGATCCCCACGTAGTTGCCCAGTGACTTCGACATCTTCTCGCGGCCGTCGAGCCCCTCCAACAGCGGCGTCGTGAGCACGACCTGCGGGGCCTGGCCCTCGCGTTCTTGGAGATGACGACCCATGAGGATGTTGAACAGCTGGTCGGTGCCCCCGAGCTCGACGTCCGCGCGGACCATCACCGAATCAAGTCCCTGCAACAGCGGGTACAGCAGCTCTATCAGCGTTATCGGATCGCCGGTCGCGTAGCGCGCGGCGAAATCGTTCCGCTCGAGGATGCGCGCGACTGTGACCCGTGAGGTCAGGCGCAGCACGTGCTCCATGTCGAGCGGGCGCAGCCACGTCGAGTTGCGGTGGACCTCGATTCGCTCTTCGGCGACGTCGACGATCTCACGTACCTGCTCGAGGTAGTCGGCGGCGTAGCTGTCGATCACCTCGGGCGCGAGCGGCGGTCGGGCCGCGGATCTTCCGCTCGGGTCGCCGACCTGAGCGGTGAAGTCGCCGATGATCAGGACGGCGACGTGGCCGAGGTCCTGGAACTGGCGGAGCTTCCGCAGCACGACCGCGAACCCGAGATGGATGTCGGACGCGGTGGGGTCGATCCCCAGCTTCACCCGGAGGGGACGTCCGGCGCCGAGCTTCTCGCGCAGTTCCTCCTCGCTGATGCAGTCGACCGTTCCGGCACGCAGGATGCGCAGCTGCTCAGCAATGTCGGCGCCGGCCATGGGGTCGAACGCTAGTGCCCACCCGCCGGGCGACCGGGGCTCACATTCGGCTCGTCCCGCACGAACCAGCGCCAGCGGTGCTCGTCTCCCCGACCGGCGTTGAGGCCGACGCGGGTGGACCGTCCCGGACGGCGCGGGGGCGCGACTCCGTCGTCCAGAACGCGCACCGCGCCGCGGACGAGGTCGGTGCCGTTCTGTGCGCCGGTGATGCCGAGCGCCTGCGTCAATCGCCCCGGGCCCGAAGCGAGGTCTCGGTCGCGCCGTGCCGCGTGGCGCCGGTCGCGCATGATGTCCACGCCCTCGACGGGCGCGCCGCCCCGCAGCAAGACCGCGCTCGCCCATCCCGTCTCGCCGCACACGACGTTGGAGCACCAGTGCATGCCGTACGTGAAGTACACGTAGAGGTAGCCGGGCGGGCCGAACATCACCCGGTTGCGCGGCGTCTCGCCTCGGTACCCGTGGCTCCCCGGGTCCTCGTCGCCCGCGTACGCCTCGACCTCGACGAGCCGGACCGCCACCCGACCGAGCTCCGGATCGTCGGAGACGAGGAGCTTGTTGAGCAGGTCGGGCGCGAGCTGACGGGAGTCACGCGCGTAGAACGAGCGCGGCAGCGTTCGTCCCCGCTTCGCCCTCGTCACGCCTCTTCGAGCCAGGTGCGCTGGGCGGCGAGCCGCGTCCGTGCGGCTGCGAGCTGGTCACGCACCGGCCCGGGGCCGGCTCCGCCCGGCGTCGTCCGGCGGCGGACGGACTCGCCCGGCTCGAGCACGGCGAGGGCGTCGGTGCCGAGGCGCGGGTCGGTCTTCACGAGCTCCTCGAGGGCGACGCCCCGCTCGGCGGCGTCCCGCACGAGCAATCCGACGGCTTCGTGCGCGTCGCGGAACGGCACGCCCTGCTGCACGAGCAGCTCCGCGAGGTCCGTCGCCGCTGACGACGCGCTGTCGGCCGCGGCCTGCATGCGCTCGGGGACGAACTCCACCGTGGCCACGAGCCCGGCCATGGTGGTGAGCGCGCCGACGCAGGTGTCGAGGGCGTCGAACAGCGGCTCCTTGTCGCCTTGGAGGTCGCGGTTGTACGCGAGCGGTAGGCCCTTCAGGGTGGCGAGCAGACCCGTGAGGTCGCCGATGACTCGACCGGCGCCGCCACGAGCCAGCTCGGCGATGTCGGGGTTCTTCTTCTGCGGCAGCATCGACGACCCGGTGCTGTACGCGTCGGCGAGCCGGACGAACCCGAACTCCTCACTCGCCCACAGCACGATCTCCTCGCCCAGGCGCGAGAGGTGGACCTGCGTGAGCGCGGCGACGAACAACGCCTCGGCGACGAAGTCACGGTCCGAGACCGCGTCGAGCGAGTTGTCGAACCGCCGAGAGAAGCCGAGATCGCTCGCGACCGCGTCCGGGTCGAGGGGCAGGCTCGAGCCGGCCAGCGCGCCGGCGCCGAGCGGCGACACGTCCGCCCGTTCGAGCGCGTCGCGCCACCGATCGACGTCGCGGGTGAGCGCCCAGAAGTGCGCGAGGAGATGGTGGGCCAGCAACACGGGTTGCGCGCGCTGGAGGTGCGTGTAGCCCGGGAGATACGTGTCGCCGGCCTCCCCCGCCCGCCGTACGAGCACGTCCTGCAGCGCGTGAATGGCGGCGATGACGGCCTGACCCTCGCGCCGCAGGAAGAGGCGGAGGTCGAGCGCGACCTGGTCATTGCGACTGCGCCCGGTGTGCAGCTTGGCGCCGGCCGGTCCGGCAAGGTCGGTCACGCGCCGCTCGATGGCGGTGTGGATGTCCTCGTCCGTCGGCGCGAATGCAAAGTCCCCGTCGGCGAGCTCCTTCTCGACACGGTCGAGGGCGGCCGCGACGGCGCCGGCCTCGTCTCCTGTGACCAGCCCCACCTTGGCCAGCATCGCGACGTGGGCGCGCGACCCCGCGATGTCGTCGGCGGCCAGGCGGCGGTCGAAATCGAGGCTGCTCGTGAACGCGAGCAGCTCCGCGGCGGGCTCGTCCCCGAAACGCCCGTGCCACAGCGGACGGGGATCCTGCTCGCTCATTCCTCCGGAATTCCCTGCTTGCGGGCGACGGTCTCGAGGCCGAGCCCCCAGAGGCGCACGAACCCGGCCGCGTCCTCGTGCCGAAAGGCGTCGTCGGCGGCGTAGGTGGCGAGCTCGTAGTCGTACAGCCCGCGCTCGGCGCGGCGACCGACGACGGAGCACCGTCCCGGCTCGAGCCGGAGCCGTACGTCTCCCGTGACCGGCGCCTGCGACGCAGCGACGAAGGCGTCGAGCGACCGGCGCAGCGGCGAGTACCAGAGCCCGTCGTAGACGAGCTCGGCGTACCGCGGCTCGAGTCGAGCCTTCTCGCGCATCAGATCCCGTTCGAGCGTGATCGACTCGAGGTCGGCGTGAGCGAGGATGAGCGCGAGCGAGCCGGGGCACTCGTAGATCTCCCGGCTCTTGATGCCGACCCGGCGGTTCTCGACCATGTCGATGCGACCCCAGCCGTAGGCGCCCACAACCGCACTCACGGCCGGCACGAGCTCGTGCAGCGGGGTCGCGGCACCGTCGAGGCTGACCGGCACGCCGCCCTCGAATCCGAGGACGAGCTCCCGCGGTTCGGGCGGCGCCTTCGTGGCCGCGCTCGTGAGCGCATAGATCTCCTCGGGCGGCTCGACCCACGGGTCCTCGAGGATGCCGCACTCGATCGCGCGCCCCCACAGATTCTCGTCGACCGAGTACGGGCTGTCCTTGCGGACCCGGATCGGGATCCCGTGCTTCGCCGCGTACTCGATCGAGTCCTCGCGCGTGAGGCCCCAGACCCGCACCGGGGCGAGGACCTCGAGGTCCGGCGCCAGGGCGCGGGCGGAGACCTCGAAGCGCACCTGGTCGTTGCCTTTGCCGGTGCAGCCGTGCGCGACGGCGTCGGCGTCGTGGTCGCGGGCGACCTGGACGAGGTGGCGCACGATCACCGGCCGCGAGAGCGCCGAGACGAGCGGGTACTTGCCCTCGTACAGCGCGTTGGCGCGTAACGCGGGCGTGACGAAATCGCGTGCGTACTCGGCCCGCGCGTCGACGACGATCGCCTCGACGGCGCCCGCTGCGATAGCCCGGGCGCGGATCGTGTCCCAGTCGTCGTCAACGCCCTGTCCGACGTCGACGGCGAGCGCGATGACCTCGGCGCCCCATTCCTCGCCGATCCACTTGACCGCGACGGAGGTGTCGAGGCCTCCCGAGTATGCGAGCACGACGCGTTTCGCCATCGGTTGGGCCTTCCTCACAGTCCCGCGAGGGTCGCGAGCTGGTCAGCGACCTTCGTGCTGTCGGCGCCCTCGGCGCAGATCACGAGGAGGGTGTCGTCACCGGCGACCGTGCCGAGCATGTCGCGGAGGCCGGAACGATCGAGCGCAGACGCGATGACGTGCGCCGAACCGGGCGGGGTTCGCAGCACGACCAGGCTCCCGCTGTGCGCCACGTCGACCACGAACTCCCCCATGACCCGGCGCAGATGGTCGTCCGGCGCGCTGGCCTCCTTGGCGTGCTCCGGGATCGCGTACGCCATCGTCCCGCCCGGGATCCGGACCTTCACCGCTCCGAGGTCCTCGAGGTCGCGGCTGACGGTCGCCTGGGTGGCGACGATCCCTTCCGCCGCCAGCAGCTCGACGAGCTGGGCCTGGCTCGACACGGCCTGCTCTTCGAGCACGCGCGTGATGCGGTGCTGCCGCTGGGGCTTCCCGAGCGTGGCCATCAGGCGGCCGTCCCTGCCGCGAGATCGGCGAGCAGCGCCCGGACCGCGTGCATGCGATTGGCCGCCTGCTCCCACACCAACGACGCGGGCCCGTCGATCACCTCGGCGGCTACCTCTTCCCCGCGGTGGGCCGGGAGGCAGTGCAGGAACACGGCGTGGTCCCCCGCCGCCTGCATCAGCTCGCCGTCGACCTCGTAGCCGGCGAATGCGGCCCGCCGGGCCGCCGCCTCGTCTTCCTGGCCCATCGAGGTCCACACGTCCGTGTAGACCGCGTCGGCGCCCTTCACGGCCTCGTGGGGGTCGCCGACGATCTCCACCATTCCACCGAGGTTGCGGGCGCGGTCCACGACGTCGTCGTCGAGCTCGTACCCGGGTGGCGACGCGACCGTGAGCTCGATGCCGCATAGCGCGGAGGCGAACGCGAGCGACGCGGCGACGTTGTTGCCGTCGCCCACGAACACGACCCGGCGCCCGTCCAGCGATCCGAAGTGCTCACGCAGCGTCAGCACGTCGGCGAGGGCCTGGCACGGGTGCGCGCGATCCGACAGGAGGTTCACGACGGGCACGTCCACCGCCGCCGCCATGGCCTCGAGTGTGCTGTGGTCGAAGACACGCGCCGAGAGGATCGTGCAGTAGCCGGCGAGCGTGCGGGCGACGTCCTCGACGGTCTCGCGCACGCCGATCCCGACTTCCTCCGGTCGGATGTAGATCGGGTGGCCACCGAGGCCGACGACGGCCATCTCGGTCGAGCTGCGGGTGCGCGCGGAGGGCTTCTCGAACAGGAGCGCCACGCCTTGGTGGGCGAGCGGCTCGGGAACCGCGCTTGCGTTCAGCTTCCAGGCCCGGGCGCGGTCGAGCAGCGCGGCGAGGCGGTCGGGGGTGAGGGCGTCGACCTCGAGGAAGTCGGTGCTCGCGCTGCGCGTCATGTGCCCTGTTCCCCCGTTTCGCCCAGCGCGGAGTCCAGGATGCGAACGGCCTCCCGGATCTCGCCCTCGGTGACGAGCAGCGAGGGCTCGAAGCGCAGTGCCGTCGGCGTCACCGCGTTCACGATCAGGCCGCGCTCGAGACACGCGCGCGCGACCGCCGCCGATTCGATGCCCGGCGCCAGCTCGGCTGCGATCAGGAGCCCGGCGCCCCGCACGTCGACCACCGCTGGCAACGCCGACAAGGCCTCCATGAGCTGCGCGCCGGCGCGGGCGGCGCGCGTCGGGGCGTCCTCCGCCTCCATCGTGTCGAGCACGGCAAGCGCGGCCCGAGCCGCCAGCGGCTGCCCGCCGAACGTCGTCGCGTGGTCGCCGGGCCGGAACGCCTGCGCGACCTCGGCGCGGGCCCAGCACGCGCCGATCGGCATGCCGTTCCCGAGCGCCTTCGCCATCGTGACGACGTCGGGCTGCACGCCGGCGTGCTGGTAGCCGAACCACCGGCCTGTCCGGCCCAGCCCGGTCTGGATCTCGTCCATGATCAGCAGGGCCTCGCGCTCGTCGCACCACGTGCGGACGGCCTCGAGGTAGCCCGGCGGTGCCGGGTTCACGCCCCCTTCGCCCTGGATCGGCTCGAGCAGCACCGCGCACACGCGCTCATCGAGCGCGCCGGCGAGCGCGCCGGCGTCGGCGAACGGCACGAGTCGGAACCCGGACGGGAGCGGCTGGAACGTCTCCTGCTTCTGGGGCTGTCCCGTCGCCGCCAGTGTCGTCAGGGTGCGGCCGTGGAACGAGCCGTAGGTCGACACGACGTGGTACCGCTCCCGCCCGCCGCGGGTCTGCCCGTAGCGGCGGGCGAGCTTGATCGCGCACTCGTTGGCCTCGGCGCCGGAGTTGGCGAAGAACACGCGCCCGCCGCCGCCGTGCAGGGCGTCGAGGCGCGCGGCGAGCCGCGGTTGCAGGTCGTTGTAGTACAGGTTCGACACGTGCGTGAGCGTCCGCGCCTGGTCGCCGACCGCCTCGGCGACGGCGGGGTGCGCGTGCCCGAGCGACGTGACCGCCAACCCCCCGAGGAAGTCGAGGTACTCGCGGCCCTCCGAGTCCCATAGGCGCGTGCCCTCGCCTCGCACGAACGCGACGGGCGCCCGGGCGTAGGTGGCCATGACGTGCTCGGCGTCGAGCGTCACGAGCTCGTCGAAGCTGGTCGTGGGCATCGTCGTCATGCGATCACCATCGTGCCGATGCCCTCGCGGGTGAAGAACTCGAGCAGCAGGGCGTGCGGAATGCGCCCGTCGAGGATGTGCGCCCGGGTCACGCCCGACTTCACCGCGTCGATGCACGAGCGGGCCTTCGGGATCATGCCCTCGGATAGCCGGCCGTCGTCGACGAGCGCGGCGAGCCCGTCCACCGCGATGCGGGAGATGAGGGAGGCCTCGTCGGCGAGGTCGCCGTACAGGCCGGCGACGTTCGTGAGGTACACAAGCTTCTCCGCCTGCAACGACTCGGCGATGGCGCCCGCCACGGTGTCCGCGTTCACGTTGTACGCCTGACCGGCGTCGTCGATCCCGACCGTCGCGACGACCGGGATGAGCTCTTCGCGGATCAGGCGCTCGAGGATCGACGGGTCGATGCGGCGGACGTCGCCCACGAAGCCGAGCTTCTCGTCGCGCGCCGTGACACTGATGAGCCCGGCGTCCTCGCCTGAGAGCCCGACGGCGTACGAGCCGTGCTGGTTGACGGAGGCGACGACCTCCCGGTTCACCTTGCCCACCAAGGCCATGCGGACGATGTCGACGGTCTCCTCGTCGGTGACGCGCAGACCGTCGACGAACTGGGGCTCCTTTCCCAGGCGTCGCATGAGATCGCTGATCTGCGGCCCGCCGCCGTGCACCACGACCGGGTTCATCCCGACGAGACGCATCAGCACCACGTCCTGGGCGAAGAGGTCTGCGAGCTCGGGGTCCTCCATGGCGTGACCGCCGTACTTGATGACGACCGTCTTGCCCGAGAACTCGCGGATGTACGGCAGCGCCTCGGCGAGGATGACTGCCTTCGCGCCGGCGTCGCGCACCCGAGGATCGGCGTGCTCGGCGGTGGTCACGACGTCCGCCGGTTCTCGTCGATGTACGCGTGGCTCAGGTCGGTCGTCCGCATCGTGGCGTGCTCGGGGCCGGCGTCGAGGTCACACGTCACCACGATCGAACGCTCGTTCATGACCTTCGCGAGCTGGGCCGCGTCGTGCTCGGCGTGCACGCCGTCGCGGCAGACGGTCACGTCTCCGTACGCGATCTCGACCTGTTCCGGGTCGAAGGTCGCGCCGCTGGCGCCGAGCTCGGACAGCACCCGGCCCCAGTACGGATCTCCACCGTTCAGCGAGCACTGCACGAGCTGGCTCTGGGCGACGGCGCGCGCGGCGCGGCGGGCGTCGTCGCGCGTGCGGGCGCCGCGGACCGTGATGTCGACGAGCTTCGTCGCCCCCTCGGCGTCGCTCGCCATCTGCATCGACAGCGCCGAGCACACGCGGGAGAAGGCGTCCGTGACCCGCGCCGACTCCGGGCTTCCAGGCTCGATGGGCTCGTTCCCTGCGTGGCCGTTCGCCAGCGCCAGCACGGTGTCGTTCGTGCTCGTGCACCCGTCGATCGACAGCTCGTGGAACGACGCGTCCACGGCAGCCGCCAACATCTCGTGCAGCGTCTGTGGCTCGACGGCGGCGTCGGTCGTCAGCGCCGCGAGCATGGTCGCCATCGACGGCGCCAGCATCGCCGCGCCCTTGGCCATGCCGCCGACGGTGACGGTGGTCCCGTCGGCGAGCTCGACACGCTCCTGGGCTTCCTTGCGGACCGTGTCGGTGGTCAGGATGGCGTCCGCGGCCTCGGTCGCTCCTCCCACGTCGGCGCGCAGCACGCCCGCGAGCTTCGGCACACCCGCTTCGACCACACCCATCGGCATCGGCACTCCGATCAGCCCGGTGGAGCACACGAGGACGTCCCGTGGATCGCACCCCAGCGACTCGGCGGTGAGCTCGCACATCCGGCGAGCATCACGACGGCCGTTCTCCCCGGTGGCGGCGTTGGCGTTGCCGGAGTTGAGGACGACCGCGGCGGCCTGCCCGTCGGCGAGGTGGTCCCGGCTGACCTGCACGGGGGCCGCCTGCACGAGATTGGTCGTGAACACGGCGGCAGCGGACACGGGCCGGTGGTCGGCAGTCGCGACGAGCGCGAGATCGCGCGCGCCCGACCCCTTGATGCCGCAAGTGACGCCGCCCGCCTCGAAGCCGCTCGCCGCCGTGATGCTCACGGCATGATCCCCACTGCGGGCAAGCCCGTGGCCTCGGGCAAGCCGAGGACGAGGTTGGCGCACTGGATGGCCTGGCCCGAGGCGCCCTTGCCGAGGTTGTCGAGCGCGCACAGCGCCAGCACCGATCCCGTGCGCTCGTCGAAGCGCGTCGTCACGTGGGCGGCATTCGATCCGAGCGTTGCCTTGGTCACCGGCGGATCATCGAGCACGGTCACAAACGGGGCGTCGGCGTAGAACGCACGGAATCGCTCGAGGAGCGACCCGGTCGACAGCCCGGCTGACGTTGGTCGTGCATGGCACGTCGCGAGCAGGCCTCGGGTCATCGGGACGAGATGCGGCGTGAACAGCAGCTGCACGTCGGCGCCGGAAGCCGCGCCCAGCGCCCACTCCATCTCGCCGGTGTGGCGGTGCGTCAACAGCCCGTACGGCGCGACGCTCTCGTTCGCCTCGGAATACAGGCTTGGCGCGGCGAGGCCCCGGCCGCGGCCCGACACCCCGGACATGGCGTCCACGACCACGCCGACCGGCTCGACGACGCCACCGGCGAGCAACGGCGAGAGGGCAAGCGCTGCGGCGGTGGGGTAACAACCGGGAGCGGCGACATGCGGGCCGCGTACGACAGCCTCGTGGAAGAGCTCCGGCAACCCGAACGCGAACCGGTCAAGTAGCTCAGGCGCCGCGTGCGCCTGGCCGTACCAACGCGCGTAGTCCGCCGCCGGGAGACGGAAGTCGGCGCCCAGGTCGACGACGTGCGGGACCCGCTCGACGAGCTCGGGTACGACTCGTTGTGACTCGCCGTGCGGTAGGGCGAGGAAGACGACGTCCAGGCCCGCGACATCGGCAGGCTCGTAGGTCGTGTACTCGAGACGCGGGTACGCACCGGCGAGCGAGGGGTACAGAGTTGCGACCGCGGAGCCCGCGTTCGAGTCCGCGGTCACGTGGACGACCTCGATCTCGGGGTGCGCGGCGAGGAATCGGAGCAGCTCGGCCCCTGTGTACCCTGAGCCACCGACCACGCCGGCTCGATACGCCATGGTGCATACCATACACATCTATGCATAGGACTGCGGAGCCGTTCGGCGGGAACCCTGTCGGCACGGGGCTCGGACCGCTCCGGATCACCGTCTCGGCGGCCGCCAACGAGCGCTACTGGGGCTCGGCCGGCGTCGACCATCCCGCGCTGCGCCAGGGGGCCCTGTACCCGCCCATCGCGGCCAATCTGACCGTCTTGCTCTTCCAGACCGTGGCGACCCAGCCCGTCCTGCACACGGCCCAACGGCTCGTCTGCCATCGCCGCGGAGAAGCAGGGACGGAGCTGACCGTCACCGGCGCCGTCGCCGAGCGGTACGAGAAACGGGGCCGCGAGTACGCGGTGGTCGAAGCCGTGGTCGCACTTTCTGACGGCCGGCCGTTGTGGACGTCGACGGCGACATTCTGCGAGCAATGAGCACCCGACGGCGCGAGCTGGCCCTCACCGCGGACCTCCTCCGGGCGTACTCCCGGCGGGGCAACTTCCACTCCGACGCCGGCGAAGCCGGCCGGCTCGGGCTGCCCGGCCTCGTCGCCCAAGGGATGCAGGTGGCCGGGCCTGCATACGGCCTGCTGCTCGACGAGTGGGGCGAAGAGTTCCTCGACCACGGCGAGCTCGACCTCAAGTTCGTCGGGATGGTCGTCGACGGGGAGACCGTCGACGCCGCGGTCACTGTCGAGGAGTCCGAGGCGGCGCTCGAGGTCACCAACCGGGACGGCGCGCGGGTCGCAGTCGTCGGCCGGGCATCCAGGCGGTCGGCGTCGTCGTGACGCTCAGCCGGCACGCGTGGAACACGTCGTTCACCTGGCCGCGTCACGACGGACCATTCCGTGT
>JBKPDN010000299.1:0-4744 GCA_046727875.1 Actinomycetota bacterium
AGCCCGGCTCGGGGCTGCACCCGGGGGCCGGCACACCCGCCGGTAGGCTGGCCAGGCTCTGGACGGCTCACTGCTTCCTTCGTTTGCCAGCCGTCGGTGCCTCGTCACCGGCGGGCTGGGCTTCATCGGCTCGAACGTCGCTCTGACGCTCGCCGCGGCGGGCGCCGACGTCACCGTCGTCGACGCGCTCGTCCCGACCCACGGGGGTGATCGGCGCAACCTCGACGGCGCCGAGCGGCCGATCGCCGTGATCGAAGCCGACGTGGGTGACGCCGGCGCCGTGCGCGACGCCGCCGCCGAGGCGGAGATCGTGTTCAACCTCGCCGGTCAGGTGAGCCACGTCGACTCGATGGCGCGACCGCGCTTCGACCTCGAGGTGAACGCCGCCAGCCAGCTCGGCTTCCTCGAGATCCTGCGCGAGCTCGGATCGGAAGCCGTGGTCGTGTACACGTCGACGCGGCAGATCTTCGGCCATCCCCGCTACCTCCCGGTCGACGAGGAGCACCCCGTCTCACCCGTCGACGTCAACGGGATCAGCAAGTGGGCGGCCGAGCAGCTGCACCTTCTCTACGCGGAGCTGTACGGCATCCGGGGGAGCTCCGTCCGGCTCACCAACGTGTACGGGCCCCGCCAGCGGTTGCGCGACGACCTCCAGGGCTTCCTCCCCATCTTCGTCCGGCGCGCGCTCTCGGGAGAGCCGATCACGGTGTTCGGCGACGGCGCCCAGGAGCGCGACTGCCTCTACGTCGACGACGTGGTCGAGTGCCTGCTGCTGACGGCCCGGTCGGCCGAGGCGCCGGGCGAGGTTTTCAACGTCGGCAACGACGAGCATCTGTCGCTGCGCACGATCGCCGAGGCGATCGTGGCCGCCGCCGGTTCGGGGTCCGTCGAATCGGTGCCGTGGCCGCACGACCGGGACGCCATCGACATCGGCTCGTACTTCGGCGACTCCTCGAAGGCGAAGCGCATTCTCGGGTGGGAGCCGCGCACGTCCTTCGACGAAGGGATCGCCAAGACGATCGAGTTCTACCGCTCGAATCGCTCGCGATACCTGTGACGACCATGACGGCGCGGCCTCCGGTGGTCGACCTCGCGCGCCGGGTCGCCTCGCTGCAACCCGAGCTCGGTGAGGCTGTGGAACGCGTCGTCCGGTCGGGGTGGTTCCTGCTCGGCCCCGAGACCGAAGCGTTCGAGGCGGAGTTCGCCGCCTTCTGCGGGCGGCGCCACGCCGTCGCCGTCGCGTCCGGAACAGAAGCGCTGCGGCTCGTCCTGCGCGTGCTCGGCGTCGGCCCCGGTGACGAGGTCGTGGTGCCGGCCATGACGGCGGTGCCGACAGCGGCGGCGGTGTGCGCGACGGGTGCCGTCCCTGTCTTCGCCGACGTGGCTCGCGACACGGCGACGCTCGACCTCGATCAGGCCGCGGCGGCGGTGACCGAGCGGACACGCGCGGTCGTGCCCGTGCACCTCTACGGCCGACCCGCGGCGATCCCGGATCTCGGGCTCCCGGTGCTCGAGGACGCGGCCCAGGCGCACGGCGCGCTCGACCCGTCCGCAGCGTCGGCCGCTGCCGCATACAGCTTCTACCCGACGAAGAACCTCGGCGGCATCGGCGACGGCGGGGCGGTCGTCACCGACGACGACGACCTCGCGGCGCAGGTCCGGTTGCTCCGAGCGCACGGGCTCACCGAGGGCTACGAGCACACGGCAGTGAGCGGGAACTCGCGTCTGTCCGAGCTCGAGGCGGCTGCGTTGCGGGTCGAGCTCCGCCGCCTCCCCGCATGGAACGCGCGCCGGCGGGAGATCACGCAGGCTTATCGCGACGCGGCGCCCACCCTCCGCTGGCAGACGCCGCACGAACGTCACGTGTACCACCTCTGCGTGGCGCGGGTCGCGGACCGCGACGAGTTCCGGAGCCGCATGCCGTTCGGTACGGGGGTGCACTATCCGCGGGCCCTCACCCAACAGCCCGCATACCGGCAGTTCGCGCGCGACGTATGCCCGGAGGCCGAATCGTGGGCGACGGAGTGCGTGTCGCTACCCTGCTTCCCCGAGATGACCGACGACGAGATCGAGGTCGTGTGTCGCGCACTCCGGTGAACAAGGCGGTCGAGTCTGTCTCGGCCTTCTTTCCCTGCTACAACGACGAAGCCACCATCGGCAGGATGGTCGAGACGGCGGGGGACTCGCTCGACCACGTTGGGGCCGACGGCGAGATCATCGTCGTCAACGACGGCTCGAGTGACGGGTCCGAGCGCGTGCTCAAGCACCTCACCGAGACCGAGCCGCGCCTGCGGGTCGTCACCCACGAGCACAATCGCGGGTACGGCGGTGCGCTGCTGTCCGGCTTCGGATCGGCGTCCAAGCAGAGGGTCTTCTACACCGACGGTGACGGCCAGTTCGACCCGGCCGAGCTCGAGCTGCTCGTCGCGAAGGCGAACGACGACGTCGACGTCGTACAGGGTTACAAGCTCAACCGCGCCGACAACGTCGCACGCCGCGCGATCGGCCGCGTGTACCACCGGTTCGTGGCCTTCGCCTTCGGGCTCCACGTTCGCGATACCGACTGCGACTTCCGGCTCATGCGACGGTCGATGCTCGACCGAGTGCGGCTCGAGAAGACCACCGGCGTGATCTGCGTCGAGCTCGTGCGGACCCTGCAAGATGCGGGCGCTCACTTCGTCGAGGTGGGCGTCCATCACTACCCGCGCACGCACGGACGGTCGCAGTTCTTCAAACTGTCGAGCGTGGCGCGCACGCTGTGGGACCTGGCCAAGCTGTGGGTGCAGCTCGTGGTCCTCCGTCGCGGGAAGCAGCGGGCCGCAAGCAGCTAGTCGCGAGTCGCGACGACGACTACCGATGTCCCGAAGGGGAGCGTGTGGCGCGAGAGCCACCGCCGCTCCGCCGCGGCGAGCGGCGCGAACACACGATCGAGGGCCCGGCGCTCGACGTCCGATCCAGTGTCCTCTCCCTGATCGGCCTTCCGCCGCTCGAGCAGGGCCAGCGCCGCCGCCGGGGGAGCGAGGAACGAGTACGCGTACGTGGCTCGGCGCACCCGGAAGCCGGTGCCCGCGGCCAGGCCTGCGAGCTCGTCGCGGCGGTAACGACGCAAGCCGTGCACGGTCGCGTCGTGAGCACGACGAAGGAGCGGGAACGCGGGCTCGAACAACAGCACCGCGCCTCCGGGCCGGACCACGCGCGCCAGCTCGCCGAGGGCGGCGACGTCGTCATGCACCGAGTAGAGCACCGTGACCGCCACTGCCACGTCGAAGGCGTCGTCGCCGAACGGCATGCCCTCGGCGCTCGCCAGCACCGGAGCCATTGTGGGGCGGCGCTCCCGCACGAACTCGAGCGCTTCGCGCGCCAGGTCGATCCCGATCACGCGGCCGTGGGTCGCGAGCCAAGCACCGTTCCCGCCGGGACCGCACCCGGCGTCGAGGATGCGCAAGCCGGATCCGAGCCACGGGCCGAGCATCTCGGCCATGAGCGCGCGTGTGTTGCGGTACCACCAGTGCTCGTCTTCGGCCGCCGCGATCCGCGCGTACTCCTCGACCTCCATCGGCGCGGGACGCTACCTGCCGCAAGCGGCTATCAGCCGATGATCGTCTCCTCGTTCTCGGTCAGCAGCCAGACGAGGCCGTCGCGGTCGAGGAAGCGCTCCTCGTCGGGGAAGATGGCCTCGCGGTACGCAGGCTCGCGGATCATGTCGTAGAACGCCGTCGTCGACCGGTACCACTCGACGGCCGCGCCGTCGAGATCGGGGCCGTCGCGCTCGTAGTCGCGCCGGGCACGGTGGTTCCGCTCGTAGCGGACGAAGTACTGGGCGATCGACGGCGTGTTGCAGTTGAGCGGGCTGTGCACCTCGCGCCAGTGCCGGTGGAAGTCGTCGACCGTCATCCCCGGTCGACGCTTGACCATGCACACGAGCTTGGTCGAGCCGCCGCGCTGCTCCGGGCCGGCGATCACGACCTCTTCGGGCTCGGTGAAGATGAAGAGCATGCCGTCGAGGTCGAGCATCTCCTGCTCGTCGATGCCGACGGTCGCCTGGTACTGCTCGTCGCCGATCATGGCGGCGAAGTTGCGCATCGACGGGTACCACTGGATGGCGACGCCGTCGAAGTCGTCCCCGCGCGCGTAGTCCTCGGGCGCGCGGTGGTTCTGCTCGTACCGCACAACGTTGTCGACCGCCGCCGGGCTGTCGAGGATCTTCTGCGCGTGGTCGCCCCGCCATCGGGCATGGAACTCGTCGACCGAGAGAGCCGGGTTCCGCTTCACGAAGCAGATGAGCTTGAGCACGCCTCGCTCCTTGCCTATGACCCGGGCATGCGCCCGAGCCGAGCCATGTGACACCCTGTCAGATTCGGGCGCGGCGCGAGAAGGGGAGGAGGGGGCCACGGTGGAGAAGCTCGTCTACGCGCTCTGGGGCGTGCGTGACGGCCTGGTCGACCAGTTCGGCCCCCGTTTGCTCGGGCTCGAGCCCCGGGCGCTGACCGTGAATGTCGTGGACCCGGCCGTCGACATGAGCGCCACGATGGCGGTACGCGACGACGGCGTCGGCGCCACGATCAGCCTGTGGCTCGAGAGCCTCGACCACCGCACCCCGTTCGAGGCCGAGCTCACGACCGCGGCCGAGCGGATGGCCGGCTATCTCGTCACCGAGTCCGTCCCGCTCGCCTACGAGCAACGGACGTGGCGTGACGGAGAGCGCTCTCCCGGCATCAAGCAGCTCACGATGTTCGACCGGCGC
>JBKPDN010000300.1:0-20851 GCA_046727875.1 Actinomycetota bacterium
GTGTTCGTCGAAGACGTGCAACGGCTCGGCTTCGGCGGCCGGCAGGCGGTCGCGGCGCTGGCCGCCGCCGGCTTCGCGCTCGGGATGATCAGCTTCGTCGCCGACGCCGGCGACGGCCGTTGGGGCGCCCCGGACGGGGACTGGCCCGACGCGCTCGCGTTCCTCCGATCGGAGCAGCAGAACGGAGGGTTCCGCGTCCTGTGGGTCGGCAACCCTGATGTGCTGCCACTCGACCCGTTCGTCGCCCAGGACGGGACGGGCTTCGTGCTGACGCGGAACGGCTCGGGTGAGGCGACCGAGCTGTGGCGCGCGCCTGCCGAACGGGCCGACGGGCTCGTCGGCGACGCGATCGTTCTGGCCTCCGAAGGACGCACCGCGCGCCTCGGGCACCTCGTGGCCCCGATGAGTGTGCGCTACGTCGCCATGCCCACTCGAGCGGGGCCCGACGCTGCCCGCCAGAAGCCTTCCGGTCGCCTGCCGGCCGCGCTCGACGACCAGCTGGACCTCGCCCGCCTCGAGTCGCCTTCGGGCCTCGCGCTCTACGAGAACACGGCGTGGATCCCGACGCCCGGGACCGTGCGGCGCGCCGACGCCGACAAGGTTCCCCTGCGATCGAAGAACCCGACCGAGGCTGCGTTACGCGCCGACGTCGGCGGCGTCACGGCGGTGAAGGGAGCGCCGTCCGACTCCTCGCCGACCGGACCGGGCCTCGCCCTGTGGAGCGAGGCGTACGACGGCGACTGGAGCGCGTCCGCCGGCGGCCGCGGCCTGCGCCACGGCGAGCCGTTCGGCTGGGCCAACGGATTCACCGTGCCCGCACGCGAGTCGGTGTCGATCCGGTACGAGGGGCAACTGCGCCGGTACGGCGTGATCGCACTCGAGGTCGCGCTCGTGGCCGTGTTCGTCATCGCGGCGTGGCGCGGCCGCGCGAGCCGCCCGCCCCGTCCCCCGCGGATCAAGAGGCCGAACCTGTGACCGCTCCCCGGCAAGCGCCGCGCCGCCCGCCGGGCCGCCGCGCTGCTCCGCCCCCGCGCGGGCCCGGACGCGAGGGCCGCCGCATCCCGGTGCTCGTGGTCATCGCCGGCTGCATCGCGGTGGCGGTCGCGTTGGCCGTCAACGGCGGCACCACGTCGGCGCCCGGGACCACGACCGCCGGCAGTGCGATCGCAGCCGCCCTGCCGACCGCGCCCGAGCCCGATGCCGCGTCGGCCACGTGGTACTGCGCCGAAGGCACCGGCTCGCCCGGCGGACGGGCCGACGAGACGATCTGGATTGCGAACGTGGGGGACACCGACGCCCGCGCCAACGTCACCGTGATGCCAGGCGGGAAGCAGGAGCCGGCGACGCGGCGGGTGACGGTGCGCAAGGGCGGCCAGGTGCGCCTCCCGGTGTCGAGCGTGCTCGAGGCGCCGGAGCAGCCGGACGACGCGGGCAACCTCGTCGGGTCCGGGGTGGTCGTCGAGGTCTTCGGCGGCCGCTCGGTCGTCGAGCACGAGATCGAGGCCCAGGACGACGTCGCGATCGGGCCGTGCACCCGGAGCGCCGGGCGCGATTGGTATTTCGCCGCCGGCACGACCGAGCGCGGGGCGGACCAGTTCGCGGCGCTGTTCAACCCGTTCGCCGATGACGCCATCGTCAACGTGACGTTCGCGACCGACGCCGGCAACGTCGCCCCGGCTGAGCTCCAGTCGCTCGTCGTTCCGCGCCGCAGTCGTCTCACGGTTCCGATCGGCAACTTGGTGCGGCGCCAGGCCACGATCGGGACGCACGTGCACGTCCGGACCGGGCGCGTCGTCGCCGAGCAGTCGCTCGCGTTCACCTCCGACGACGAGACACGCCACGGCATCACGCTGTCGCTCGGCGCGCCGAGCCCGGCGTCGTCGTGGACGATCCCCGGCGTCATCCCCGAGGACGGCGCGTCGCACTCCTTGCTCGTCGCCAACTTCGATACCACCACCACCGAGGTCGAGGTCACACCCCGATTCGAGGACCAGAGCGGGGTGGGCGGGTCGACGACGCCGGTGGGCGGTCAGTCGGCTGTGGTCATCGACCTCGCACCGCTCGCCGCGTCCGGTGCCCGGTTCGGGGTCACCGTGCGGACCACCCGGCCCACGCCCGTCGTCGTCGAAGAGCTCGCGTCGTGGACGTCGCCGTCCCCGGGGGCCGGCGCCGCGACCGCGCTCGGCGCGCCGGTGGCGGCGCGCGGCTGGGCGTTCGCGGTGGGCCGGATCACGCCCGAGAGCGGCTCCACGATCAGCGTGGTGAACCCCGGCCGCACTCCCACGACCGTCCGCCTCGTCATCCCCGGAGCGGGCGGCGCCGACCAGTCCGCGGGGGCGAACGCGCTTCCGGTGCCGGCCGGGAAGCAGGTGACGTTCGACCTCGCCGCGCTCGGCGTGCAGCCCGACCAGATCGTGGCCCTCCGTGCCGACGCACCGGTCGTCGCCCTCCGCCGCATCCTTGGGCCCAGCGCGGCGTCCCTTGCGCCGGGAGTCGCCGATCCCGCGACGGGCTGACCGAGCGCTGCCACGAAAAGGCACCTCTGGCGCGCATTTCCGTGACAACGGGGGCTAGCGGCTCTCCTGATCTTGCTGCATCGCCCGGACGACGGCTTCGAAGATCTTGGCGGCGTCGGCGTCGAGATGGTCGCGAGCGCGATAGAGCACGTACGCGCCCAGGAACACCGGCGGCGACACGAGCAGGAACGCGATCCTGAGATTGAACACGTCCGCGAGCGCGCCGACGATGATCGGCGCCGCCGCCGCGCCGAACACGATCGACACCAGGTTGAACGCGCCGAAGCCGGCGCCACGCAGATGGGCCGGCACGGCATCGGCGAGGCCGGCGCGTAGCGCGGGGACCGCGATCCACAGTGTGAACATGCCGGCCAATTCGAGCGTCAGTGAGACGGCGAACGGCATCGGCAGGTAGGAGATCGTGAACAAGGCGGTGCCGGTCGCGATGCAGTACGTCGGGATCACCACGCGCGCGCCACGGATCCGCTGCGCATATCGATCGGCGATCGACCCTCCGACCAGCAGCCCTGGAATACCGCCGGCCAGCACGATCACACCGACCGCCGCCGTCGCCTGCCCCTGCGTCAGCCCGGAGAACCGCCGGTGGAACTCGGGGAGCCAGGCGCCGACCCCAGTGAGCGTGAACATGAACGCGCCGACACCGACGAGCGCGAACTTGAGCGTCGGGATCGAGATGATCACGCGGAGGTCGTCGCGCAGGCCTGTGATCATGTCGACGAGGAACCGGTGGATCCCGTGCTCGAAGAGGCGAGGAGGCTCCTCCTCCGGCCCGTCGTCGGTGATCCCGAGATGCAGGCGATCTCCGTGCCCGCGGCGCGGCTCGCGGAGCCGGTACGCGATCGCGGCGATCACGAACCCGGGCGGGCCGACGACGATGAACGCCCAGTGCCAGCCGAACTGCGAGCCGATGGCGCCGCCGAGCGCGATCCCGACGCCGAACCCGATGATGCCCATGATCTGCTGTACCGAGAACGCGGCGCCGCGCTGTTCGGTGGGGTAGTAGTCGGAGATCAGGCTGTTGGCCGACGGCTCCGTCACTGCTTGCCCGAACCCGAGCAGCGCGCGTCCCGCGAGCAGCTGACCGAAGTTCTGCGACGCGGCGGTGAGCATCGTGATGCCGCTCCACGCGACGACGGTGTGGCCGATCGTGCGGGTGCGGTTCCACCGGTCGGCGAGGTACCCCGCGGGCACGGTGACGATCCCGTTGACGAGCACGAACGCGGAGATGAGCACGCCGATACCGAAGTCGTCGATGCCGAAGTCGCTCTTCAGCTGGGGGACGACACCCCGGACGAGGTTCTGGTCGATCTGGTCGATGAGGACCACGAGGCCCAGCACCCACATCGGCCATGCGCCGACGCGCGCCGGCCTCGACGGCGTGGAGCCGACCTCCGGTGTCGCCGGCGCGGGATCCTCGGCCGCGTGGCTCACGGCGGGAGTCTTGCAGGATGGCCAACACCGCGACCGCCGTCGGTAGATTCGCGACGACGACGGCTTTGCCGACCGGCGCCGCAAAGCCGGAGCTTGTGACGGCGACAGAGGAGATTTCGTGCTCGTTCGCATCGTCCTCGCGGTCGCGCTGATCGCCGTCGCGGGCGGCGTCGCGTTCGTGCTCCAGCGGCGCCGGCCCGCCCCGCCGCCGCGGGACGTGTACCCGGTGCCCCGTCAGCTCGATCGCAACGACTTCGTGCGGGCTGAGGCGCCGTGGCTCGTGGCGCTGTTCTCGTCGACCACGTGCGACTCGTGCGCCGGGCTCCCGGCGAAGATGGCCGTCCTCGAGTCGGCGGACGTCGCCACGTGCGAGATCGAGTACCACAAGCAGCCCGACCTGCACCGGCGGTACGAGATCGCCGGCATCCCCACGACCGTCGTGGCCGACGGCGCCGGTGTCGTGTGCGCCGCCTTCGTCGGCGCCTTCACCGCCACCGACTTGTGGGCCGCAGTGGCCGAGGCGCGCCACCCGGGCTCGACTCCCGAGCCCGAGCTCGGACAACTGAAGTAGTGGGTTGCGACAGGTGTCTCGCCGCCGACGCCTCTGCTAAGCGAAGGAGGCGGCGCCGGGCCCCTGCCGCCACCCCGAACGCTTCGCGCTACCGGTAGTCGCGAACGGGGGCTCGCTCGGTCGACTCCCCGCCGACGCCGTCCTCGACGTCGCTGAGCGATTCGCCCTCGGGCGGCTCCTCGACCTCGACCTCAGTCCCGTCGGCCTTCGTGACTTTGCGCGGCCCGCCGGCCTTGTGGCCCATGGCCTCGTCGACGAGTCGGGCCACCTCCTCGCCGTCGAGGGTCTCGCGTACGAGCAGCGCCTGGGCCACGGCCTCGAGCCCGGGGCGGTGCTCGGAGAGCACCTTGCGGGCGCGGTCCTCCTCTTCGCGGAGGATGCGCTCGACCTCCTCGTCGATGACGCGCGCGGTGTCGTCCGAGTAGTCGCGCGTGTGGACGAGGTCCTCACCGAGGAAGACCGCACCCTGGGATCCCCACGCCATCGGGCCGATGCGATCCGACATACCCCACTCGCGCACCATCTTGCGCGCCAGCTCGGTGATCCCGGCGAGGTCGTTCTGCGCGCCGGTCGAGAGGTGCCCGTAGACGATCTCCTCGGCGACGCGACCGCCCAGGCGCACGACGAGCGAGTCGGCGATGTACTCGCGCTTGTAGATGTGCCGCTCCTCGAGCGGGAGCTGCTGCGTCGCGCCGAGGGCCATGCCCGTGGGGAGGATCGTCACCTTGTGCACGGGGTCGGCGTGCTCGAGCACGTAGGCCAGCGTCGCGTGGCCGCCCTCGTGGTAGGCGACGACTTCCTTCTCCTCCTCGGTGAGCGCCATCGACTCGCGCTTCAGACCCATGAGGACGCGATCGCGCGCGGCATCGAAGTCCTCGGCGTGGATCTCGGCCTGACCGCGCCGGACGGCGAACAACGCCGCCTCGTTCACGAGATTCGAGAGGTCGGCGCCGCTCATGCCCGGCGTCCCGCGGGCGAGGATGTTCACGTCGACATCGGACGCGATCTTCTTGTCGCGGAAGTGCACCTTCAGGATCTCGATCCGCTCGTCCTGGGTCGGGAGCGGGACCAGGATCTGGCGGTCGAAGCGGCCCGGGCGCAGGAGCGCGGGGTCGAGGACGTCGGGGCGGTTCGTCGCCGCCATCATCACGATCCCCTCGGTGGCCTCGAAGCCGTCCATCTCGGCGAGCATCTGGTTGAGCGTCTGCTCTCGTTCGTCGTGCCCACCCCCGAGCCCCGCGCCGCGCTTGCGGCCGATCGAGTCGAGCTCGTCCACGAAGATGATCGCCGGCGCCTGCTTGCGCGCCGTCTGGAAGAGGTCGCGCACCCGGGCCGCGCCGACGCCCACGAACATCTCCATGAAGTCCGATCCGGTGACCGACACGAACGGGACGCCGGCTTCCCCGGCGACCGCCCGGGCGATGAGGGTCTTGCCCGTGCCGGGCGGCCCGACGAGCAGTACGCCCTTCGGGATGCGGGCGCCGATCGTCTTGAACTTGCCCGGGTTCTTGAGGAAGTCGACGACCTCGGCGATCTCCTCTTTCACGGGGCCGTACCCGGCGACATCGGCGAAGGTCGTCTTCGGCTTCTCGGTGGCGTACACCTTCGCCCGGCTGCGACCGATATTCATGACTGCGCCCATCTGGCCCTGGGCCCGGCGGTTGATCCAGATGAACACGCCGATGATGAGCGCGATGGGGATGAGCCAGATGAGGATCTCGCCGAGGATGTTCGAGCCCTCACGGACGTACTTGAAGTTGACGGCCTTCGCCTGGAGCCGAGCGATCTCGGTCTCCTGGAAGTCGTTGTTGGGCCCGGAGCTCGTGAACTCCTTCTTGCCGTTCTGCGCGGTCTTGAACTCGCCGGTGATCTTGCCGTTCTCGGGGTCGAACTGGACGCTGCGGACGTCGCCGTCCTCGACGGCCTTCTGGAACTGGGAGTAGCTCAGGTCGGCCTTGGCTGTCTCGGTGCGGCCGAAGTTGAAGAAGAAGACGCCGCCGACGAGCAGCGCGCCGATGATGAGCCAGGGGAGCCACCGCGTCGGGCTCGGCGGTGGGGTCGGCCCGCTGGGCCGGGAGTTCCGACCCGGGGGCAGGTCGGACGGTCGGCGACTCATGGTCGGTTGCCTTCGTCGGTTCGGCGGACACGGCGCGCCCGCGGTCCGACCATGCTACGGCCGCCGGACCCCGGGCACGGCGCACGAGTCGCGGCTCCTGCCGAGCAACACCCCTTGACCGACCCCGGTCGCAGGTGTACCTTCCAACTGCCCTTCGCAGGGGCGGGCTGAACCAAGCCGAAAGGTGAGGCCAAGTCAGTCACTGCGGAGGGCATTTTCGCGCCGCAGCCGATTGCGCGCGGCCCGCGTCGCGAACGTCCCCGTTTGGCGAAGATCGTTGCCTTCGCGCGCTTCGCCGAGGGTCCCCGCCGGTCACCGGGTCCTCCGGTATCTTGAGCACGATCATGGACCCGGTTGCCTCCCGTCGCTGTGCACGCCCGGATTGCGCGGGAGTCGCGGCGGCCTCGCTCAGCTTCGACTACCGGTCCCGGACGGTATGGCTCGACGAAGGCGTGGAGCCCGAACCGTCCCGGCACGACCTCTGTGTCGTCCACGCGGCGAGGCTGCGCGTGCCGCACGGCTGGCGGTTGATCGACCGGCGCCGCCGCGCCGCTGTCGTGGTGCCGGCTCCCGCCGCCGGCTGACGCGCCGACCACCGTGGCCGGCGATCCCGCCGCCTTCCCGCCCGTCGTGCCGGCACGGGCGCGCATCCGGTGGGGGCTGCCCGACGTCGTGGGCGCGTGGATCGTCGGTGTCGTCCTCGCCGTGGTCGCCGGCGGGATCGTCGCCGCCGCCGGCAACGTCGACTCCAGTCGGGTCAGCGACGACGTCGGGGTGCTGCTTGCATCCGTGATCGGGCAGTCGGCCGGGGTCATCGGGACGCTCGCGCTCGTCGCCAGACTGAAGGGGCGGGGGAGCCTCGGCACCGACTTCGGGCTCGTCGCGCGCGCGCCGGGCGACCGCTGGCCGTGGGCGGCGATGTGGCTGCTCGGCGGGGTCGCGCTCCAGCTGATCACGCTCCCGTTCCTCCAGCTGCTCGTGGACGTGCACGGCAAGGTCGAGACCCAGGAGGTGGTCGAGCAGTTCAAGCGGGCGCGCGGCCCGGCGCTCGTGCTGTTCGCAATCACCGTGGTCACGATCGCGCCGCTCGCCGAGGAGCTGCTCTTTCGAGGCGCGCTCCTGCGGGCGCTGTTGCGTCGCACCACCCCGGCGTGGGCCGCGTTCGTCTCCGCGCTCGTGTTCGCCGCGGTCCACCCGCTGGCGAGCCCCACGATCGGCTCCGTGATCGCCGTCCCTGCCCTGTTCGTGCTCGGGCTGGTCTCGGCCGGTCTCGCCATCCGCACGGGCAACCTATCGGCGTCGATCCTCCTGCACGCGGGGTTCAACCTGCTCACCGCCGTCTCCGTGCTCGTCGCCCACTGATCCGCCCTCCGCAGCGCCGCCGATCACCCGCTCAAGGAATGCGCGGCTCGTGCCGATAGAGAGAGGCTTGGGAAGGCTGGGAGACCGCCGAGGGCTCGGTCGACTTGAACCGGGTACTCGAGCTGGCCCGACGCGCATAGCACCGACACTGACTCGGGTTCGCGACTGCGTCCCCGTAGGCTGGCGCCCGCGGCCAACGGCGGCTTTGCCGACCGTCGCCGCAACGCTTGTGACGGCGAATGGAGAGGAATGGTCGCGACGCGCCCCGCGCCTCCGGGCGCGCCCGCCGGCGAGGTCGAGCTGGGGGCGCCGGCGACGACCACGCACCCCCGTCCGCCCTGGTGGGATCGGCTCGAGACGTGGGTCGGCGTCGGCGTGGTCGTGGCCTGCTGCCTTTTCGTCCTGTTCCAGGTCCAGCCCGACCTGCTGTTGCGCAACACCACGCCGTCCGGCGGCGACACCGGTGCGCACGTGTGGTGGCCGGCCTACCTGCGCGATCACCTCCTGCCCCAGGGTCGCATCGCGGGCTGGGCGCCCGACTGGTTCGCGGGTTTCCCGGCCGGTCAGTTCTACTTCCCGTTCCCCGCGCTGCTGATCGTCGCGCTCGACGTCGTCCTGCCGTACAACATCGCGTTCAAGCTCGTCACCGTCTTGGGTGCGATCGCGCTCCCCGCCGCCGCGTACGCGTTCGGCCGCGGCATTCGGGCGCCCCGCCCGGCACCGGCGCTGTTCGCGGTGGGCGCGACGGTCCTGCTCTTCTTCAAGGGCGCGCCCGGGAGCGACGCCGAAGCGACGCGCGTCGCCGGCAACCAGCACATCATGGGCGGCAACCTCGCGAGCAACTTCGCCGGCGAGTTTTCGTTCACGCTCGCATTGGCGCTGGCGCTCTTCTTCCTCGGCGCCCTTGCGTACTCGCTCGAGCACCGTCGGCGAATGTGGTTGCCAGCCGTTCTATTTGCCGCCGTCGTGATGAGCCACCTCGTCGTGGGCATGTTCGCCGTCGTCGGCGCGCTCGTCATCTGGCTCGCCCGCCGCCCCGCACGCACCTTCCCGACTCTCGCTGCCGTCGGCGGGGTCGGTGCCCTCCTGACGGCGATCTGGACGCTCCCGTTGCTGACGACCCTCGGGTACACGTCCGACATGGGGTACGAGCCGATCCGGGAGTTCGTCTTGTACATGTTCCCCTGGTACCCCGCGTACGTGCTGTGGATGGTGCCGCTCATCGTGGTCGCCATCGTCGGCGGCATCCTTGCCCGCCGCCGCGTCACGATCGAGCTCGCCGCGCTCACCGCCATCATGGGGCTCGCTTTCCGGTTCTGGGAAGGGCTCACGGACCTCGCCCACAGCACACCGGTCTGGAACCTGCGGCTCCTCCCGTTCTGGTACCTGGGCTTGCTCCTGCTGGCGATGCTGGGAGCGGCCGAGCTCATCAGGGGCGTGGCCGCGTTCTTCGGGCAGCGGTCCAACCCGTTCTGGGAGCCGCTGCTGCCCGCGCCCGAAGGCGCCCCGCTCTCGAGCGCGGCCGCACCGGAGCCCGCGGGGCCGGCCGCGCCAGCCGTCGAACGTCCGGCCGCGATCGAGACGCGGACCGACGTTATCGCCGACGACACGGCCGAGCCGCGCTCGGAGCGCGACCGAAAACGCGACGGCGCGATCGTGCGGGCGGTGACGATCGCCCTCCTCACCGTGCTCGTGGCCACGGTGGGGATCTGGCGCGTCTACGAGACGACCGGGTTCCTCAACTTCTGGGCCCGGTGGAACTTCAGCGGCTACGAGCACACGGGGAACGAGTCGGACACGAAGGTGTACCCGGAGTTCAAGGCGTTGGTGGACACGGTCGGCAAGCTCCCGGCCGGCCGCGCGTTGTGGGAGGGCGGTTCGTCGCTCGGCGTCTACGGAACCCCGCTCGCGCTCATGCTGCTGCCGTACTTCACCGACGGCCGCATCGCATCCATGGAGGGCCTGTACTACGAGTCGTCGGCGACCACGCCGTACCA
This sequence comes from Actinomycetota bacterium, assembly GCA_046727875.1. Lineage (GTDB taxonomy): Bacteria > Actinomycetota > Acidimicrobiia > IMCC26256 > JACDBD01 > JALZAA01. Next base: position 10,015 of record JBKPDN010000300.1, read on the forward strand.
CTTCTTGACGGTGTCGATGCTGGCTGGCCCGGGGAACGCCAGCAACCCCCAGCGCAACATCCCGTATCGGACCCTCGCCGAGTTCGACGTCGGCGTGCGCGACCTCCAGAAGCTCGGTGTCCGCTACTACCTCGCGTATTCGGACCAGGCCAAGGAGCAGGCCGACCGCTCGAGCGCGCTGGTGCCCATCGCGACGACTCCGGACGTCGACGGGCAGGCTCCGAAGGGGTGGACGATCTATCAGGTGCGCGACGCGCCGCTCGTCGAGGGCCTGCGCGAGGAGCCCGTCATCGTCCCCGGGGTGGCGACCCGCGACTGGCAGGACGAGATCGGCGTGCCGTGGTGGGACGCCCCGACGCGGACTCCCGCCGACAACCGCGATCTCGCCCTGCTCGATCGGCCGCTCGTCGCCGGCGGCCCATCGGGCTGGGCACGCGCCCGGCCGCCGGGTGGTTCCCGTGCCGACGCCCCCGATCCGAAACTCCCGGCGGCCAGCACCATCCCGACGCGCGAGCTCCCACCGGTCGACGTGAGCGACGTGCGCACGACGGATCACTCGGTGTCGTTCCGCGTGTCGCGGACCGGCGTGCCGGTGATGGTCAAGACGTCGTACTTCCCGAACTGGACCGCGACCGGCGCCAAGGGACCGTGGCGGGCGACACCCAACTTCATGGTGGTGGTCCCGACGAGCCATCACGTCCGGCTCGACTATTCGACGACGACGGCGGAGCAGCTGGGCCGGGTCGGAACCGTCGCCGGCGTGATCGGTGTCGCGGGCCTGGCGGTATGGCCGTGGTGGCGCAAGCGTCGGAACACGCGTCGTGAAGCGGCAAACGGCCCTGGAGGCAGCGGCGGGTACCCTGCCGCGGAGTGACCGACGACCAGCGACTCGATGCGATCTTCAAGGCCTACGACGTCCGCGGCGTCTATCCCGACGAGCTCGACGACGACGTCGCTCGCCGGGTGGGCAACGCCTTCGTCGCGTTCACCGGCACCGCCTTGGTGCTGGTCGGGCGCGACATGCGGCCGTCCTCGGCGCCGTTGAGCGCCGCCTTCGCCGACGGCGCCACGCTGGCCGGCGCCGACGTCGTGGACATCGGGCTCGCCTCGACCGACCTCGTGTACTTCGCGTCCGGGCATCTCGACGCTCCCGGCGCGATGTTCACCGCGAGCCACAACCCCGCCCAATACAACGGCATCAAGCTGTGCCGGGCGGGCGCGGCGCCCGTCGGCCAGGACACGGGCCTGGCCGACATCCGGGCCGCGGTCGCGAGCGGGCTGCTGGAACGGTCCGCGGCGCGGGGCCGGGTCGAGGAGCGCGACCTGCTGCCCGAGTACGTGCAGCACGTCCACTCCTTCGTGGACCTCGACGCGCTCCGCCCGCTGCGCGTCGTCGCCGACACCGCCAACGGCATGGGTGGGCTCGTCGTCCCGGCGGTGTTCGCCGACCTGCCGTTCGACCTGTCGGTGCTGTTCCCGGAGCTCGACGGGACCTTCCCGAACCATCCCGCCGATCCCATCCAGCCCGAGAACCTGAAGGACCTGCAACGGGCGGTGCTCGACGCCAACGCCGACGTCGGCTTGGCGTTCGACGGCGACGCCGACCGCGTCTTCCTCGTCGACGACCAGGCGCAACCCGTTTCGGGATCGATCACGACGGCGATCCTGGCGAAGGCAATCCTCGAGCGGCACCCGGGCGAGACGATCGTGCACAACCTCATCTGCAGCAAGGTCGTGCCCGAGGTCGTGCGTGAGATGGGTGGCACCCCGGTGCGCACCCGGGTCGGTCACTCGTTCATCAAGCAGGTGATGGCCGAGACCGGAGCGATCTTCGGCGGCGAGCACTCGGCGCACTACTACTTCCGTGACAACTTCCGCGCCGACTCCGGCCTGATCGCGTCGATGATGGTGCTCGAGCAGCTGTCGAAGGCAGGCCAGCCGCTCTCCGAGCTGCGACGCCCGTTCGATCGGTACGTCGACTCGGGCGAGATCAACACGCGTGTCGCGGACCCGGCTGCGGTCATCGAGCACGTAGCGGCGTCGTACCGCGACGCCGAACAGGACCGGCTCGACGGCCTGACCGTCGATCTCGGCGACTGGTGGTTCAACCTGCGGCCGAGCAACACCGAGCCGTTGCTGCGCCTGAACCTCGAGGCCCGCGACGCCGCCAGTTGCGAGAAGCACACCGCCGAGGTGCTCGCGCTCGTGCGCGGGGAATAGCGTCGACCGCCGGCCGCGGCGCGGCCGACCGCCGAGGAGACCAAAGGAGATCGTCGTGGCCCTGGACGCCAAACTGCTCGACATCCTCGCCTGCCCCGAGGACAAGGGCCCGCTGCTGTACTTCGAGGACGAGAGCTCGCTGTACAACCCGCGCCTCAAGCGGCGCTACGCCGTGCGGGACGACATCCCGATCATGCTCATCGACGAGGCGGAGACCGTCGACGACGCCGAGCACGACCGGCTGACCAAGAAGGCGGAGGCGGAGGGGATCAAGCCGACCTTCGAGGCGTAGCCGGTGACGGACTCGCTGGGATTCGTCGACGCCGTCGCCGGACTCCCCGAACAGCTCGCCGACGCCGATCGCAGCGCCAGAGAGGCGCTCGCCAGAGCTTCGCTCCCGCCCGCGGGCGAGATCGACAATCTGGTCGTGCTCGGCATGGGTGGCTCGGGGATCGCGGGCGACGTACTCGCCGCCGCCGCCAACGCGACGCTTCCCGTGCCGGTCGTCGTGCTGAAGCAGATCCGAACGCCGCGGTTCGTCGGGCCCGGCACGCTCGCGTTCGCCGTCTCGTACTCGGGCGACACCGACGAGACCGTCCAGATGGCCACGGGCGCGCTCGACGCCGGCGCGAGCATCGTCGCCGTCAGCCGCGGTGGTGCGCTTGCCGCCCTCGCCCGTGAGCGCGGCGCCGTCCACGTCCCGTGCCCTGACGGCTACCTCCCCCGGGCAGCCGTGGGCGCCCTGCTCGCGCCGCTGTTCATCGCCCTCGAGCAGACCGGTCATCTTCCCGAGGCGGGGGAGTGGCTGCGCGAGGCGCGCCGGCAGCTCGCGGCGCGTCGCGACAAGTGCCTGCCCGCGGTCGTGGCGCCGGCCAATCCCGCACGCGAAGTCGCCCGCAAGATCGGCACCACGATCCCGATCTTCTACGGCGGTGGCGCCCTCGGCGCCGTCGCCGCGCAGCGTTGGAAGTGCGACGTCAACGAGAACGCCAAGGCGCCCGCGTTCTGGAACTCGTACCCGGAGCTCGACCACAACGAGATCTGCGGGTGGGGTCAGCACGGCGACGTGACGCGGCAGATCTTCACGCTCGTCGAGTTGCGGCACGGCTTCGAGCACGAGCAGATCAGCCGCCGGTTCGCGCTCACCCGAGAGATCATCGAGGAGACCCTGGCGCAGGTGCTCGAGGTGCGCGCGGAAGGGGACGGAAGGCTGGCCCAGCTCCTCGACCTCATGTACGTCGGCGACTGGGCGAGCTGCTATCTGGCGCTGGACCACGACGTGGATCCCGGCCCTATCGACGCCATCTTCCAGCTGAAGGACGCCCTCGGCCAGGAGGCCTGACGGCAGGCCGGGTGATCCTCGGCCTCGGCCCACGCTGGGAGATAGCATGTGTGCCGGTCGGGCCGTCTGCGGCTGTCATCCAGTGATCTGGGCCGACTCCCTGAAATCCCGTGCGCGCCCGTGCGCGCCCGACGAGACGAGGAGTCCCGATGACCACGACCACGGACACGCCGGCTGCGGCCGGCTCCGGCGCCCCTGATTTCAAGGTCGCCGACCTGAGCCTGTCCGACTTCGGCCGCAAGGAGATCGAGCTCGCCGAGCACGAGATGCCGGGCCTCATGGCGCTGCGGGAGCGGTACGGCGCGCAGAAGCCGCTGCGAGGCGCCCGGATCACCGGCTCGTTGCACATGACGATCCAGACCGCGGTGCTCATCGAGACGCTGCTCGAGCTGGGCGCCGAGGTGCGCTGGGCGTCGTGCAACATCTTCTCGACCCAGGACCACGCCGCCGCCGCCATCGCCGCGCGCGGGGTGCCGGTGTTCGCGTGGAAGGGCGAGACGCTCGAGGAGTACTGGTGGTGCACCGACCAGGCGCTCGCCTGGCCGGACGGTGACGGCCCCAACATGATCCTCGACGACGGTGGCGACGCCACGCTGCTCATTCACAAGGGCGTCGAGTTCGAGCGGGCGGGCGCCGTGCCCGAGCCCGGCGACGGCGACTCTCAGGAGTGGAAAGTCGTTCTCGCGTTGCTGGCGCGCATCCGCGGCGAGGACAACCGCCGCTGGCACCGCACCGCCGACGCCGTCCAGGGCGTGACCGAGGAGACCACGACGGGGGTGCACCGGCTCTACCAGATGATGGAAGCGGGGACGCTGCTGTTCCCGGCCATCAACGTGAACGACTCGGTGACGAAGTCGAAGTTCGACAACCTCTACGGCGTTCGTCACTCGCTCGTCGACGGGATCTGCCGGGCGACCGATGTGATGCTCGCCGGCAAGGTCGCCGTCGTCTGCGGGTATGGCGATGTCGGCAAGGGTTGCGCGCAGGCGCTGCGGGGCCAGGGCGCCCGCGTGGTGATCACCGAGATCGACCCCATCTGCGCCCTGCAGGCTGCCATGGAGGGCTACCAGGTGGTCACGGTCGAGGACGTCGTCGAGACCGCCGACCTGTTCGTCACCGCGACCGGCAACACGAACATCCTCACCGTCGACCACATGTCCCGGATGAAGCACGACGCGATCGTCGGCAACATCGGCCATTTCGACGACGAGATCGACATGGCCGGGCTCACCGCCCTTCCCGGGATCAAGCGTGTGAACATCAAGCCCCAGGTCGACGAGTGGGTGTTCCCAGACGGGCACTCGATCATCGTGCTCTCCGAGGGGCGTCTGCTGAACCTCGGCAACGCGACCGGGCACCCGAGCTTCGTGATGTCGAACAGCTTCACGAACCAGGTGATCGCGCAGATGGAGCTGTACGGCCACCCCGACTTCTACGAGCGGCGTGTGTACACGCTGCCGAAGCACCTTGACGAGGAGGTGGCCCGCCTGCACCTCGACAAGCTCGGGGTCAAGCTCAGCCGCCTCACCGAGGAGCAGTCCGCGTACCTCGGCGTCCCGGTCGAGGGGCCGTTCAAGCCCGATCACTACCGGTACTGAGGCGCGCCCCTTTGCCGCGTTCGGTCACTTGCCCTACGGATAGGGGACGGTGCGTGACCAACGCAGGGGCGTAGGGGTCACACCCCGCCGGTACGGTCCCGCACGTGAACCCGTGGCGTGCGCTGGTGGAAGCGGTGCTCCCGGCGTGGTGCCCGGGATGCGGCCGGCCCGCCGAGCCCGTGTGCGACGCGTGTGCGAGCACGCTCCGCGCTCCGCCGGTCCTCCCGCCACCCGCAGGTGTCGACCGATGGCTCGCGCCGTTCGCGTACGAAGGCGTTGCCCGCGAGCTCGTCGCGCGGGTCAAGTACCGGCGCACGCGGGCGACGGTGCCGTGGCTCGCGGCGCGCATGGCGGCGCTGCTCACGACGGCGCGGGCGGACGCCGGTGTCGGGCTCGTCACCTGGGCGCCGACCACGAGCTCCCGCCGCACCACGCGGGGCTTCGATCACGCCGAGCTCCTGGCGCGTGCCGTGGCCCGAGCGCTGGGGCTCCCCGCGCGCTCGACGCTTCGACGGCGATCTGGTCCGCCGCAGACCGGGCAGCCGGCGGCGACCCGTCGCGCCGGCCCGTCGTTCGATGCCCGCCGCATCGTGCTGCCGGCCCGCGTGCTGCTCGTCGACGACGTCGCGACCACGGGCGCGACGGTCGCTTCGGCGGCGGACGCGCTGCGACGCGGCGGCGTGGCGTCGGTGATCGTCGTCACTGCCGCGCGCACCCCCCGCCCCGGCACGGTCTCCGGTGGGCGGACGATGCGCTCCGCATATACTCAGCCGATGGCCACCGGGTCGCAGCGCGATGCCGCTGGGATCGGGACCCCGATGGGGCAGCGTTGATGGAAATCGTGGTGCGAGGCAGGAACGTCGACGTTTCTCCCGGGCTGCACAAGCTCGCACGCGAGAAGCTCCACAAGATCTCCAAGTTCACCCACGACGCCGGCCGCGTCGAAGTCGACTTCTCCGAGCTCCGCAATCGCCGTGTCGCCGACAACCAGGTGTGCGACGTCATCGTCCACTTGAAGCGCAACTTCGTGAAGGCGCACGCCGCCGCGTCCGAGCCCTCCGCCGCGCTCGACCTCGTCATCGACAAGGTCGAGCACCAGGTCGCTCGGATCAAGGAGAAGCGCGTGACGCGCTCGCACGCGCACCGCCGCAACCGGGTCGTGTCCGATGCGGCCGAGGTCCCACCCGATCCCGCGGTCGTGACAACCGTCGACGACGCCGACGATGTCGACGACGATGAGCCGGGTCTCGTCAACCGCATCGTGAAGACGAAGCGTCTGACCGCGAAGCCGATGGGGCCCGAGGAAGCGGCGCTCCAGATGGAGCTGCTCGGGCACGACTTCTATCTGTTCACGAACGCCGAGAACGGTCACGCCGCCGTCCTCTACCGTCGTCGCGACGGGAACCTCGGCCTGATCGAGACCACTGGTTGAGCTCGCCGGGAGCTGGGACCCGAATCGATCGCCGTTCTTCGAAGCAGGCACGAGCATGAGCGAAGGCGAGACCATCCGAGTCGTCATCGTCGACGACCACGCGCTCTTCCGGCGCGGCCTGGACCTCGTGCTGTCCGAAGAGCCCGACATCAAGGTGGTGGGCGAAGCCGGGGACGGCATCGAGGCCGTGCACCGCGCCGAGGAGATGACGCCCGATGTCGTGCTCATGGATGTCCGCATGCCGCGCTCGACGGGGATCGAGGCGGCCCGTCGGATCCGCGAGCGTCTGCCCGACACGAAAGTGATCATGCTGACGGTGTCCGACAGCGAGGAGGACCTGTACGCAGCGGTGAAGGCGGGCGCGAGCGGCTACCTCCTGAAGGAGATCTCCATCGAGGAGCTCGCCGACGCGGTCCGGGCCGTGGCGCGGGGGCACAGCCTGATCTCGCCGTCGATGGCGTCGAAGCTCCTCAGCGAGTTCAACGCCCTCGCACAGCAGGCCGAGGAACGGCACCGGTCATTGCTCCCGAGCCTCACCGACCGCGAGCTGGACGTGCTGAAGCTCGTCGCCAAAGGGCTGAGCAACCGCGAGATCTCGGAAGAGCTGTACATCTCGGAGAACACGGTCAAGAACCACGTGCGCAACATCCTCGAGAAGCTTCATCTCCACTCGCGCATGGAGGCGGTCGTCTACGCCATGCGCGAGAACCTCCTCGATGTTGATTGACGCCCTCGCCGGCGGCGGCGGACCTCGCGCACGCCGAGCGCGACGAGGAGCGCGAGCGTCAGGGCGCTGACAACGGCGCCGGCGCGGTCCCAACCGTCGGGGCCGTAGGTCAGCTCCACGGTGCTCGTCCCTGCCGGCAACCGGAGCGCGATGAGCCCGTCCGCCGTGTGATCCAGGTGGACGGACCGGCTGCCGATCCGGCCGTGCCACTTGGGTGACCACGCGACGGCAATGGTGGCGGGCGTCGCGGCCGACGCCTCGACGCGGATGCGCAGCCGTTCCGGCTCGGCGCGCGTGACGCGGGCAGTCGCCGGTGCGCCGGTGGCGACGAGAGACGCAGGGTCGGGCTGTCCGGGTCGGGGGCGCAACGCGAAGATCGCGATCGGGGGCTCGCGCCAGACGAGCTCGAACCGGTCCGACGCCGCGAGCGTGTCGGCGAACGGGTCGGCGGTCGTGACGACGTGCGAGACGCCCAGCCGGCTCAGGACGTCAGCCTGCGCGTCGGCGGGGCGGTGCCCGAGGTACAGATCGGGCTCGAGGTCGGGGTCGGGCGTGCTCGACGACTCGAGGTTCCAGCCGTTGAGCGAGTCCCGGCCTGAGGCCCAGGCGAGCCACGTCGGCGGCAGGAGCACACCGGTCCGGAGGACCTCCCCCGGATAGTCGCGCTGGGTGACGAACCGCGCCCCCTCAGGGACGTCACGCCGGAGCTCGCTCGCCGCGTGCTGGAGCTGCGGGACGGGCGGCGCGAGCTGGCTCGCTGATCGCCGGTCGGGACCGAGGGGCGAGACGACGATGGCCACCGCGAGCACGAACGCGGCTGTCACCGCCGCGGGGCCGGCCCCGCGCCACCTCGACAGCCGCGCGCGCGCGACCCGTGCGCCGGCGGCGATCCCGGCGGACAGCGGCAGGACGGCGAGGAGACCGGCGTAGCCGAGCCCCCGGTTGGCGAGCTGCATCGCGATCTCGTTGTGGGGCCAGCGCGACGCGGCCCAGTGCGCGAGGACGAGATAGACGAGCGGCGTCGCGACCAGGACGAACGCGAACGGGCGACGGCGGACGCGAACCAGCCCGTACACCCAGCCGGCGACGACGATCCACACCGTGTACGGACGGAACAGCAGTCGGCCGTTCACGATCGCGTCGATGCGGTCTCCGAACGGCGGGGTCTCCCACGTCGCGACCACGCCGCGCAGGTCGCGGTGCGCGAGCGCGGGTATCACCCACCACGCCGCCAGCGCGGCGGCGAGGACACCGGTCAGGGCGAACCTGGTGAGCGCGGCGCGTCCGAAGTGCTCGCGCCGAAACCCGAATGCGAGCAGCGGGAAGACGACGGCCAGGATCATCACGGAGATGAGGTGGGTGATCGCGAGCGCGGCCAGCGACACGGCGGCGAGCAGTACCCAGCGCCGTCGGGCGTCCATTGGGACGCGCAGCAACGCGCCGAGCCCGAGACAGAACAGTGGAGCGCCGAGCTGGTGCGAGACGAGCCCGACGAGATACAGCCCTTGGAGGCCGGGCCCGAACGCGCTCGAGACCAGCAGCGACAGCACTGCCGCGATCCCCGCCGCCAGTCGCCCCAGCCCGAGCGACCGGGCGAGGAACGCAATCGTGGCCGGAAGCGCCGCGAACGACACCACGCCGACGACCTTCAGCGCGCCGGCGTCGGACAGCGCTCCGAGGCTCGCACCCCGCACCGCTGCCATCGCCCAGGCCACCCCGGGCCCGTTGAACAGGAACTCCTGGTAGCCGAGGTAGAAGCGCGGGAACCACCCGTCGAGCCGCCCGTGCGCGACGAGCTGGGGAAGCGCGAAGTCGGCCCGGACGAGATACGCCATGACGTCCTCACCGTGGGGTGGCTGCCCTCCCCACGCCCCGCGGGTGGACCAGACGGCGACCACCACGGCGACGACACACCCGACGAGCGTGGGAGAGACGCAAGAGGTCCACCGGCGGCTCGTCACGGCGGCATGCTGACATCTCGAGGGTCGGGGTTCGCCCTGAAATGGCCCGAAGAGCCGTGACGACGACCGTCGGTACACTCGGGGTCCACATGGGCCTCTTCAACAAGATTCTTCACGCGGGCGAAGGCCGGAAGCTCAAGCTGGTCGAGTCGATCGTCCCCGAGGTCAACGCCTTCGAGCCCGAGATGCAGCAGCGCTCCGACGAGGAGCTGCAGGCGATGACCGGCGAGTTCCGGTCGCGCCTCGACGAAGCCGGCAGTAAGGACGAGCGGGTCGAGATGCTCGACGACATGCTGCCGGAGGCGTTCGCGGTGGTGCGCGAGGCAGCCACGCGCACGCTCGGGCAACGTCACTTCGACGTCCAGATCATGGGCGGCGCCGCGCTGCACTTCGGCTGGGTCGCCGAGATGAAGACCGGCGAGGGCAAGACGCTCGTCGCCACGCTGCCGCTCTATCTGAACGCGCTGGCCGGCTACGGCTGTCACCTCGTGACGGTCAACGACTACCTCGCCCGCCGTGACGCCGAGTGGATGGGGCAGATCTACCGGTTCCTCGGGCTCGAGGTCGGCGTCGTCGTGCCCCAGGTCGACGACCCCGAGTCCAAGCGGGCCGCGTACCAGGCCGACATCACGTACGGCACCAACAACGAGTTCGGATTCGACTACCTCCGCGACAACATGGCGCTGTCGAAGGACGAGCAAACCCAGCGGGGTCACTTCTTTGCGATCGTCGACGAGGTCGACTCGATTCTCGTGGACGAGGCCCGGACACCGTTGATCATCTCGGGCCGCGCCGACGACGCGCAGGAGCTCTACTACCGGTTCGCCCGGGTCGTGAAGGGGCTCCAGCGCGAACGCGACTACGAGGTCGACGAGGCGAAGCGCACCGTCGTCCCGACTGAGGAAGGCATCGGGCGCGTCGAGCAGGCGCTCGACGTCGACAACCTCTACGAGCACGTCAACCAGAACTTCGTGCACCAGCTCCAGGCCGCGCTGCGCGCGAAGGAGCTGTTCAAGCGGGACGTCGACTACGTCATCCAGAACGGCGAGGCCAAGATCGTCGACGAGTTCACGGGCCGCATCCTCGAGGGCCGGCGCTGGAGCGAGGGCCTGCACCAGGCGGTCGAAGCCAAGGAAGGCGTTCGCGTCAAGGCGGAGAACCAGACGCTGGCGACGATCACGCTCCAGAACTATTTCCGCATGTACGAGAAGCTCTCGGGCATGACCGGGACCGCGATCACGGAAGCGGGGGAGTTCGCGCACACGTACGCGCTCGACGTCGTTGCGATCCCGACCAACGAGCCCATGGTCCGGGACGACAACGCCGACCTCATCTACAAGACGGAGGACGCCAAGTTCAACGCCGTCGCCGACGACATCGAAGAGCGGCACGAGCTCGGCCAACCGGTGCTGGTCGGCACGATCTCCGTCGAGAAGTCCGAGAAGCTGTCGCGCCTGCTCGAGAAGCGCGGCATCACTCACTCGGTGCTGAACGCGAAGCAGCACGACAAAGAGGCGGTCATCGTCACCCAGGCGGGCCGCCCGCACTCGGTGACCG
>JBKPDN010000301.1:0-3089 GCA_046727875.1 Actinomycetota bacterium
TGGTGGGAAGCCGGGCGCATGCCGGCGGGCGCGATGCTGAAGCTGTACTTCGGCGGCGATCACGGCTTCCTATCGGGCTTCGGCTTCCGGCCCACGGCCAAGGCCCTGGACGCGTACCTCGAGCTGCTCGACGGTTGCGACGTGCCCTGGGGGGTCGCGGTGCTCGGCGGCGACGTCGTGGAAAGCGATGTCGCGCGGCTTGCCCTCGAGCGCGGCGGGCACCTGCGCGTCGGGCTGGAGGACTACGCCGGATCGCGCACGCCGACGAACGAGGAGCTCGTGCGCGACGCGGTCGCCCTCGCCGACGACGTCGGCCGCCCCATCGCGACGTCCGACGAAGCCGCCAAGCTGCTCGACCTCCCATGATGCGTGCATAGGGGGACTATTTGGCTCCGAGCGCACGCATCGGCGGGGCAGAACGACAAGGGGGAAACGTGCTCGACGTGAAGATTGCGGGTGGGAGTGTCGTCGACGGGACGGGGGCGGCGCGGCGACAGGCGGACGTCGGGATCCGCGACGGGCGCATCGTCGCCATCGGTGACGTCGAGGAGCCGGCAACGCGCACGATCGACGCGACCGAGCTGATCGTCGCCCCCGGCTTCGTCGACATTCACACGCACTACGACGCCCAGGCGTTCTGGGACCCCGCGCTGACGCCGTCGCCGCTGCACGGCGTCACCACCGTCGTGGGCGGCAACTGCGGCTTCACGATCGCGCCGCTGGCCGCGAGCGAAGCCGACTACCTCATGCGCATGCTCGCCCGCGTCGAGGGCATGCCGCTCGAGTCGCTCGCCGCCGGCGTGCCGTGGGACTGGCAGAGCTACGGCGAGTACCTCGACCGCCTCGACGGCACGCTCGCCGTCAACGCCGGCTTCCTCGTCGGCCACTCCGCGCTGCGCCGAGTCGTGATGGGCGAAGCTGCCGTCGTCAAGGAGGCCACGCCCGCCGAGATCGAGCAGATGTCGACGCTCCTGTCCGAGTCACTCGCCGCCGGTGGGTTGGGGTTCTCGTCGTCGCAGGCGCCCACGCACAACGACGGCGACGGCAACCCGGTGCCGTCGCGCTCTGCGACGCCGGACGAGCTGATCGCGCTCGCGCGCGTCGTGGGCGATCACCCCGGCACCACTCTCGAGTTCATCCCCACCGTCGGTCCATTCGCCGGCGAGCACGTCGAGCTCATGGCCGACATGTCCGCCGCCGCGAACCGTCCGCTGAACTGGAATGTCCTCGTCGTCGGGGCGGGGAACCACGGCTACCTCCACCAGCTCGAGGCCTCGGATCGCGCGGCCGAACGCGGCGGCCGCGTGCTCGCGCTCACCGTTCCGTGCGTGATGCAGCTCCACCTCAACTTCCGATCCGGCTTCCTCTTCGACGCGCTCCCCGGCTGGGGACCGACGATGGCCCTGCCGCTCGACGAGAAGCGCGCCGTCCTCGCCGACCCCGAGGAGCGGAAGCGCCTGCGCGAGGCAGCGGAGTCCGACGCCGGGATGTTCAAGCGGCTGCTGCGCTGGGACCGGCTGCGGGTGGGCCAGACGTTCAGCCCCGACAACGAGGGTCTGGAGGGCGAGACGATCGGGACGATCGCGGCCGAGCGCGGCCAGGATCCCTTCGACGCGCTTTGCGACGTCGCGATCGCCGACGACCTCCGCACCGACCTCCTTCCTCCCACGGGCGGCGACGACGCCGAGAGCTGGAAGCGCCGCGCCGACGTGTGGCGCGATCACCGGGCCGTGGTCGGCGCGTCTGACGCCGGCGCGCACCTCGACATGCTCGCTACGTTCAACTACACGACGTCACTCCTCGCCGCGTCGCGCGAGCACGACCTGGTGCGACTCGAGGAGGCCGTCCACCTGCTGACCGACGTTCCCGCTCGCCTGTATGGCGTTCGCGAACGCGGTCGCATCGCCGAGGGTTGGCATGCTGACCTCGTCGTGTTCGACGAACGCCGCGTCGCCCCTGCGCCGGTCGAGACCCGCTACGACCTCCCCGCCGGCGCGGGCCGCCTGTACGCCGAGGCCGAGGGCATCGCGCACGTCCTCGTCAACGGGTCCGAGATTGTCACTGCCGGCGAGCTCACCGGGGACCGCCCCGGCACACTCCTCCGTTCCGGGCGGGACACCGAGACCGTGGAGGTCACGGGCGTCCGAGCGGGGTAGACACGGCGCCGTGACCAACGCCGCCTTCGACGCGCAGGCGCCCGCGCTCGAGCCCGACCTCACCCGACCGCTCCCCCGGTCGCTGCGCGCGCTCTCCTTCCACGACTTCCGCTTCTTCTGGACCGGCGCCATCGGGTCGAGCATCGGCAACAACATGCAGCTGGCCGCGCTGCTCTGGGTGGTCGCGGTCGCCACCCGCAGCGCGGCGAAGGTGACGCTGATCGCGTTCATCACGGTCGTGCCGCTGCTGGTGCTCGGCGCCCTCGGCGGCGCGCTCGCCGACCGGTTCCCACGTCGGCGTCTGCTGCTCGTCACGCAGACGCTGGCCATGATCCAGGCGTTCGCGCTGTGGGGCGCGTGGGAGGCGGGCTACGGCTCGTACTGGGTGTTGTTCACGCTGTCGCTGATCGGCGGGGTCATCATCGCCCTCAACGTGCCGGCGTGGCAGTCGATCGTCCCCGAGCTCGTGCCGCGCTCGTTCCTGCAGAACGCGGTGACGCTCAACTCCGTGCAGTTCAACGTGGCGCGCGCGGCCGGCCCCATGATCGCCGGGCTGTTGATCGCGTGGGTCGGCGCCGGCATCTGCTTCCTCATCAACGCGCTGAGCTTCGTGCTCGTGCTGATCGCGCTGCTGCTGATCACCTCGGCCGATACCGCACCTGCGCTCCCCGAGGGCGAGGACCGACCCAGCGTCTACGCCGGGTTCAAGGAGAGCGTCCGGTATCTGCGGAACGAGCCGGGGCTCAAGGTCGCGATCGGGACGCACGCCGCGTTCGCGCTCCTCGCCGCGCCCGTCGTGCAGCTCATCCCCGTGCTCTCGGTCGAGGTGCTCCACGTGGGCTCCGAGGCGTACGGTCTGCTGCTCGGCTCGTTCGGGGTCGGTGCCGTCGCGATCGCGTTCGTGATCGGGTCCCTCGACGAGCGCGTCCTGCC
>JBKPDN010000302.1:0-7493 GCA_046727875.1 Actinomycetota bacterium
GACGAGCTCCTCGTCGGCGTTGGGCGGGTGCCGAACAAGGAAGGCCTCGGCCTCGAGGAGCTCGGGATCGAGTGCACGCCCAAGGCGATCGTCGTCGACAACCGTGGGCGCACGAGCGTCGACACGATCTACGCGTGCGGCGACGTGGCCGGGCGCTATCTGTTCACGCACTCCGCTGCGTACGAGGGTGTGCGGGCGGTGCGCGACATGTTCTTCCCGGGCAAGGGCAAGGTCGTCGCGGCGGTGCCGTGGTGTACGTTCACGGACCCGGAGCTCGCGCACACCGGTTTGACCGAGGCCGAGGCCCGCGAGCAGCACGGCGACAACATCGAGGTGTGGCACCAGGACCTCGAGCACAACGACCGGGCCCGGGCCGATGGCGCGGCCGAGGGCGCGATCGTGATCATCACCGACAAGAAGAAGATTGTCGGCGCGCACATCCTCGCCCCCGCCGCCGGGGAGATGATCCACGAGTTCGCCCTCGCCATCGAGGAGGGCGTGAAGCTCAACGAGCTGTCGCAGTTCATGCACGTGTACCCGACCTACGGCACGTGCATCGGGCAGCTCGCCGGTGACGCCGCGTTCGAGAAAGCGGAGAAGCTGCGCTGGCTCGTCAAACGCAAGTGAACGCGTCCGCCGCGTCGTAATCTCTTCGGCGGCGGACGGCGGCTTTGCCGACCGTCGCCGCAAAGCCGGAGCTTGCGACGGCGCCAAGGAGGACGAATGGCGGTCGAGCGGCTCGAGAACTCGCGTTGGGGTTTCGGATCCAATTGCTTCGTCTGCGAGCCTGCGAACTCCCGTGGGATTCAGGTCCCCTTCTCGCACGACACCGACCGCGGCGTCGTCTTCGCCGACTTCACGTTGGGGCCCGAGTTCTCCGGCGCGCCCACCTACGTCCACGGCGGCGCCACGCTCGCCCTCGTCGACGAGGGCATGAGCTGGGCGACGATCGCGCTCAGCGAGAAGTTCGCGTTCACGAAGGAGACGAGCGCGACGTTCGACTGGCCCGTGCGCGTCGACCGCCCGTACCGGCTCGAGGTGCGGGTCGTCGACGAGGACGAGCGCCGGATCCTCACCGAGGCCGTCGTGCTCGACACCAAGCAGCGGCCCTGCGTGACGGCACGGGCCGAGATGGCCGTGCTGTCACCGGCACAGGCCGTGGACGCGATCGGCGTCGAGCCCGGCGAGGGCGAGGAGCGCTACCTCCGCTGACCGCGAGCCGCGGTCAGGGTCGAACGGGGAAGAAGCACGCTCCGACCGTCCCGGCGCCCGTGTGGGCGCCGACCGACGGACCGATCTCGTACCGCACGAGCTCCGCTACCTCGGATCGGGTGGCGAGCCGGGCCGCGTAGTCGCTCGCGAGGTCGGGCGTGACGGCGTCGCCGACACCGACGCGCTGGGGCACGCCGTTAGCCACTTCGACGAGGTACTCGGTCATGGCGTCGACGGCCGACTCGACATCGTGGACGTGGCCGACCGGCTTCATCTGGCCCTCGGCCAGCGCCACGACCGGGAGGCCTTCCCCGTCCTCGGCGTCGGGTGCGAGCCGCCCACCGCGGCGCGCGAGGTCGAGCGCCCCGATGATGAAGACGTTCCCGACCTCGCCGGCGACGCGCCGGGCGACGTCGGCGGCGTGGGCGAGGTCGCCGCCCGCCGCCAGCACCTCCCCCGCCGCCCACACGCAGCACGCCACCGCGAACGACGCCGTCCCCGTGTCGACGATCTCCACCGGGACCGCGCTCGAGCCGGCGGCGACCTTCACCGCGTTGATCGTCGCCGACGTGTTCGAGCCGATATGAACCGACAGGACCTCGGTCGCGCCCGCCGCGACCATGTGCTCGTACACCGTGAGCACGGCCCCCGGCGACGGCGCCGCCGTCGAGACCGACGCGCCGGCGGCCAGACGCTCGTAGAACTCGGCCCCGGTGATGTCGACGCCCTCCTGGTACGGCTCGTCGTCGACCACGACCGTGAGGGGCACGACGCCGACGTTGTAGCGCTGGCGTAGGTCCGCGGGCAGCTGGGCGTTCGAGTCCGTGACGAGTCCGATCACGTCGCCTGACCCACACGGGCGGCCTGTCTCGCCGCAGCGCGGAACTTGTACAGGATCATCGTGGACCCGATCACGGAGAAGAGGAACAGCCCGACAGACGGGTCGGGGCCCCACAGGTTCGGCAGGTCGGCCTGCCACCAGATCAGCGCGGACACGATCCAGATCAGGCACGCCACCTGCGTCCCGAGCTCCGCCCGCCGTGACTTCAACGCGCTGGCGCCGGCGACGGCGAGGTCGATCGGGAAATAGGCCGGGAACGCGGCGAGGCACGCGCCGGCCGACGTCGCGATCCCCTTGCCGCCCCGGAACCGGCTCCAGACCGGGAAGATGTGGCCGGCGATCGCGGCCGTCGCGGCGGCGTACGCCCCGGGGTCTCCCCCGATCGCGAGTCCGGCGAGCCCGGCGGCGCCGCCCTTGGCGATGTCGGCGGCCAGCACGACCAGGCCCCAGCGCGTGCCGAGCATCTTGATCGCGTTGATCGCGCCGGGGTTGCCGCTCCCGGCGACGCGCAGGTCGACGCGGCCCCGGGTCGCGAGCCAGCTCACGACGTCGGCCGACGGGATCGTCCCCAGGAGGTAGCCGACCGCAGCGGCGACCACAGTGAGGCTGACGTCCCTCATTGGGGGAGAGATTACGCACGCCCCGCGCCACGAGCGGGACGAAACGGACGAGTGCGCGAGGTCAGCGGCGTCCAGGCACCGAACGTGACCCTAAGCTCCGCGTGCACGCAATCCGGGCGGAAGAGAGATGCACGTGCCACCCCGGCGATCAAGATCCTCGAAGCGTTCGCGTCGTCGGTTGCCGCGGGCGACGCTCCTGGCGTTGGTCATCCCGGCGGTGGCGGTGGGCTGGCTCGTGTTCCATGCCTTCGGCGTCGGGGAGGCGACCAGCGGCCACGCGCGCCGCCCGGCTGGAAAGCTCACGACGAAGGTGTACCAATCCGCCGCGCACACGTGCCCGGGACTGCCGTGGTCGGTCCTCGGCGCCATTCACGCGGTCGAGAGCCGCCGGGGCAACGCGGCGACGATCTCCGCGGCGGGGGCGCAGGGACCGATGCAGTTCCTCCCGGAGACGTGGGCCGTCTTCGGCGTCGACGGCAACAACGACGGCAAGGCTGACATCGACAATCCCGTCGACTCCGTCTTCGGTGCAGCCAAGTACCTCTGCGCCACCGGTGGTGGGGACCCGGCGAGCCTGGGCGACGCAGTCTGGAACTACAACCACTCGTTGGAGTACGTGGACCTCGTGCTGCGCGTGTCGGACGAGATCCAGCGCGACGGCCTCCCGGGCGCGACGCGGTCGCTCGACCGGTCGCCGTAGTCGTCGCTCCTCAGCGGCGGCCGTGGCCGTGACCAGGCGACGTGGTGTCGGGAGGCGACGTTTCCGGCGACGACGTCCCCCGGTGATGAGGTCTCCGGCGACAAGGACGGGGGCGACGTCGGCTCCTCCGACGGGGGCGGTGACGACGCCGGCGGCTGCGTCACCGACGGCGGCGCGCCCCTCGTCGGAGCGCCCTGTGTCGACGGCTCGGACGACGTTGCCGGCGCTCCCGTCGACGGGGCTCCGGTCGCCGTCGGCTTCGTCTTCGGCTTCGGCTTGGTGGCGGAGGAGGGCTGCGCGCCGTGCGCACTGCTCGACTTCGCGTCGGCGTTCTTCCCGCCGCTCCCGCTGAGGATCCCGTTGCCGAGCGCGAACGCGCCGGCGAAGAGGGCCACCGCCAGCATCACCTCGAGCCGTTCGACCCAGCGCTCGCGGCGTCGTCGCTCCGCCCGCGTGGCGGGGTTCTTGGGGGCCGTTGGACTGCATCGTCTCCGCGGGGGGTCGGGGACCAGTGCATGCCCTGCCCGATCGGAGCAGTGTGCCCCGTCCGCCGGGCGGCTATTCGCGTTTGTTGCGTTAGCCGCCCGAGGCATCCTGGGGACGAGTCTTGCCGGCGCCGATCCACGGCATCATCCCCCGCAGGCGCTCGCCAACCTCTTCGATCGGGTGCTCGGCCGACTGGCGGCGGAGGGCGTTGAACACGGGACGGCCGGCCTGGTTCTCGAGAATCCACTCGTTGGCGAACCGGCCGGACTGGATGTCATCCAGGATTTTGCGCATCTCGGCGCGCGTCTCCTCGGTGATGATCCGGGGGCCGCGCGTCATGTCGCCGTACTCGGCGGTGTCCGAGATCGAGTAGCGCATGTTGGTGATGCCGCCCTCGTAGATGAGGTCGACGATCAGCTTCACCTCGTGCAGCGTCTCGAAGTACGCCGACTCAGGCTGGTAGCCGGCGGCGACGAGCGTCTCGTAGCTCGACTTGATGAGCTCAGTGAGCCCGCCGCAGAGCACGACCTGCTCGCCGAAGAGGTCGGTCTCGGTCTCCTCCTCGAACGTCGTGTCGAGCACGCCGGCGCGCGTGGCACCGATCGCTCGGGCGTAGGCGAGCGCGGTCTGCTTGGCCTTCCCGGTCTCGTCGGCTTGCACGGCGACGAGCGACGGGACGCCGCCGCCCTCCTCGAACGTGCGCCGCACCAGGTGCCCGGGTCCCTTCGGGGCGATCATCCACACGTCGACGCCCTTGGGCGGGCGGATCTGCCCGAAGTGGATGTTGAACCCGTGCGCGAACGCCAGCGAGTCCCGGTCGTCGAGGTTGGGCTCGATGTCGCGCGTGTAGATCGCGGCCTGATCAGTGTCGGGGAGAAGCACCATGATCACGTCGGCTTCCTTGCACGCCTGCGCGATCGTCGTCACGGCCAGGCCCGCGGCTTCGGCCTTCGCCCACGACGACGAGCCGTCGCGCAGACCGACGCGCACGTCGACGCCGGAGTCCTTCAGGTTCAGCGCGTGGGCGTGGCCCTGCGACCCGTATCCGAGCACCGCGACCTTGCGGCCCTCGAGCAACGCGAGGTCGGCGTCGTCGTCGTAGTAGATGGTCGCGGGCATCGATTCCCTCCCGGTCTCGAGCGTTGCGAGGCTATGCGCCCCGGTCCTTGACCGCCCGGAGCTTCGTGGTCTGGCGGGCCAACTTGGGTAGGGCGATCCGGCCCGTGCGCTGCGACTCGACGATCCCGAACGGTGTCAGGAGGTCGCTGATGGCGTCGAGCTTCTCGGGCGTGCCTGCCACCATGAGCGTCATCGCCTCGTAGCCGACGTCGACGATCTTCGCCTCGAAGATCGCGGCGAGCTCGGTGACCTGCGAGCGGGTCTCGGCGCCGGCCTTGACCGTCGCCAGCATGAGCTCGCGCTCGACGGCCTCGTCCGGGGTGAGCTCGGTGATCTTGATCACCGGGATCACCTTGTTGAGCTGCTTCGTGACCTGCTCGAGCGGCGCCGACTCGGCGTCGACCACGATCGTCATGCGGCTCAGCTGCTCGTCCTCGGTCGGACTGACCGCGAGCGAGAAGATGTTGTAGCCGCGCCGTGAGAACAACCCGGCGACGCGTGAGAGCACGCCGAACTTGTTCTCGACGAGCACGGACAGGATGTGGTGTTGCGCGCCGTTCGCCACCGCTACCTCCCTACTTCTCCGGGTCGATTCCGGCTCCGCGGCCCCGTCACCCGAGGCTCCGCCTTCATCTCCCGACCGACTTGTCGTGGGCGGGGTCGAGGATGATGTCGTCGTTCGAGCCGCCGGCCGGCACCATCGGGTACACCTTCTCGCGGTAGTCGACCTGGAAGTCGACCACGACGGGCCGGTCGTCGATCTCGTTCGCCTTCTCGACCGTGGGCACGACGTCGTCCGGCGTGTCGACCTTGAAGCCCACACAGCCCATGGCCTCGGCCCACTTGGCATAGTCGGGCAGGTCGGGTGACAGGTACACCTCGCTGTAGCGCTCCTCGTAGAAGAGCTCCTGCCACTGACGCACCATGCCCAGGTACGCGTTGTTGAGGATGGCGATTTTCACCGGGATGCGCTCGGCCGACGCGGTCACGAGCTCCTGCGCCGTCATCTGGAAGCAGCCGTCGCCGTCGATCGCCCACACCATCCGGTCGGGCTTCCCGACCTTGGCGCCGATCGACGCGGGCACGGCGAACCCCATCGTGCCCAGACCACCGGAGTTCACGTACGTGTTCGGGGAGTTGAACTTCCACCGCTGGCTCGTCCACATCTGGTGCTGGCCGACGCCGGCCACGACGATCGTGTCGTCGGGCGAGTGGTCTCGCAGCATGTCGATGCAGTACTGGGGCTTGAGCGGGCCGTCCTCCAGCTGCTCGTAGTGCAGCGGGTGCCGCTCCTGCCACTCGCGCAGCTGCGTCCACCACGGCTTGAGGTCGGGCCACTCGTGCTTCTGCTGGTTCGCGCGCACCGCCTTCACGAGCTCCTCGATGACGAGGCGGCAGTCGCCGACGATCGGCACGTCGGGACGGCGGACCTTGCCCAGCTCGGCCGGGTCGATGTCGACGTGGATGACCTTGGCGCCCGGCGCGAACGTGTCCACCCTCCCGGTGACGCGGTCGTCGAAGCGCGAGCCCAACGCGATCAGCAGGTCGCATTTCTGCATCGACGTGACTGCGGTGTAGTTGCCGTGCATGCCGGGCATGCCGAGGCACTGCGGATGGTCGTCCGGGAACGAGCCGCGCGCCATCAGCGTGGTGACCACGGGCGTGCCGGTGGCTTCGGCCAGCTCCTTGAGCGCGTCGGCGGCGCGTGCCTTCAGGATGCCGCCGCCGGCGTAGATGACCGGGCGGTGCGCTTCGCCCCAGAGTCGGGCCGCGTCCTTGATCTGCTTCGGGTGGCCCTTCACGTTCGGCTTGTAGCCCGGCAGGTCGACGGCCTCCGGCCAGTGCCAGTCCATCATCTGGTTCGACACGTCCTTGGGCACGTCGACCACCACCGGCCCCGGCCGTCCGGTCGTCGCGACGTGGAACGCCTCGCGAATGATGCGCGGAATCTCGTGCGGGTCGGTGACCAGCCAGTTGTGCTTCGTCACGGGCATCGTGATGCCAACCGTGTCGCACTCCTGGAACGCGTCGCTGCCGATCACCGCGTACGGGACTTGACCGGTGATCACCACGATCGGGATCGAGTCCATGTACGCGTCGCACAGGGCGGTGACGATGTTCGTGGCCCCGGGGCCGCTCGTGACCATGGCCACCCCCGGCCGGCCGGTCGCGTGCGCGAAGCCCTCGGCCATGTGACCGGCGCCCTGCTCGTGGCGGACGAGGATGTGACGGATCGACGAGTCGATCAGCGGGTCGTACACGGGCAGGATCGCTCCGCCCGGCAGGCCGAACATCACCTCGGTGCCCTCCATCTCGAGGCTCTTGATGAGGGCCTGGGCTCCGGTCAGCTTCATCGTGGTTCCCTCGTCTTCTTCAGCATCTCTTCTCGGGATATGAAAAGCCCCCCGCTTTGCGAGGGGCGAAGGCGCGCAGACGCGGTGGGGCGCTGCGCGCTAGGTAACGACTACGAGGATGCTCTGGCGATCCATGCGCAAGCCAGTTTGGTGCACCTGCC
>JBKPDN010000303.1:0-6136 GCA_046727875.1 Actinomycetota bacterium
ACAACCGACGGGTCGATGCCCTGCTGACCGCCGAGCGCGACACCGTCGCGGGCGCGGATGCCTTCGACCATCGGCGTGTCGACCACCGGCGGGCAGACACAGGCGAAGCGCACACCGCTCTCCCGGTTCTCGTGCGCAAGAACTTCCATGAACGCGACCACCGCGTGCTTCGACGCCGCGTACGCACCCAGGTGCGGGCTGGGGAGCCATCCCGCGAGCGAGGCGAACGCGACGATGTCGCCGCGACGCCGGTCGAGCATCCCCGGCAGCACGGCCTTCACCATGGTGGCGGTCCCGAGGTAGTTGACGGCGATGGTGCGCTCGATCTCGTCGAGCGGCTGTTCCGCGAGCGGCGCGGGTAAGCAGATGCCGGCCGCGTGGACGAGCCGGTCGACCGGCCCGAACGCGGCCTCCACCTCTTTCACCGTCCGCTCGACGGCGACGGCGTCCGTCACGTCGCACACCCACGACCGCATCGTCGGGGCGCGGGCGACGGTCGCGTCGAGGCCGTCCACGTCCACGTCGACGGCGGCGACGCATGCGCCGGCGGCGGCAAGGCGGCGCGCCGCCAGCTGGCCCATGCCGCTCGCTCCGCCCGTGACGAGCGCGACGGCCGGCGAGGCCATCGTCACAGCTCGTCCGGCGCCTGGAACTGCATGCGCACGTGATCCATCGTGCTGCTGAACGCGGCGCGCTTCGGCAGACCGAGGCCGCGCAGCTCCTTGGCGATCGGATGGTCACCGAGCGCGAGCACGGCTCCGCCTGGTCGGCCACGGACGCCGCTCACGTCCATCGACCAAGCCGTGCGGCGCAGCACGCCGTCGGCACGCGAGTACGCGTCGATGCTCGACCCGCGCGTCGGCATCGAGACGCCGGGGCGGATCGCCAGCGAGAGCACGAAGTCGCCGTCGTGAGACAGGGTGCACCGCTTGACCGGCGTGGTCAGGTCGATCTCGATGTCGGCGAGGAACTTCGGGAAGCCCCAGATGCTGCGCCCGGCTTCCAGCGTGAACTCCTGGTTCACCGGTAGCTGGTGGATGAATGCCCCGAGGAACCCCCGCGCGACCTCCGCCGACTTCGTGAACGCCGACGCCGGCTCCATCCCCTTGTGCCGGACGAGAAACGCCACCGCGAGCTCTTGGTAGGGCCCCAGGTCGCTGTCGAGGTACCGCATGAACGCGATCGAGCACACCGCCCGGCCGGGGAGCGGTTCCGCCACGTCGAGGCCGGAGTCGCGAATGAGGTCCTGCGCGGCGGGCGCGGGTACGAGGAACGACGCCATATGCGCGTTCGCGTCGCGCACCTCGACCGGGGTCTCGATCTCCTGACCCTGGATCGTGTAGCGCGCCGTCCGGCTCACCGCTCCCCTCCCGACTCGATCCACAGCGCCGCCACTGCATCGGGCGGGAGCGCCGGCAGCTCCAGCTGCCTCGCCGCGGCCAGTCGCTCCATCGCCTCGAACCGGCGTCGAAACCGTACCGCCCAGCCCCGCACCGCGGACTCGGCGTCGACGCCGCCGGAACGGGCGAGCACGATCGCCGCCGCGAGCAGGTCGCCGAGCAGGGTCTCGAGATCCCCTTCGTCGCCGACCCGCAGCTCGGCGAGCACGGCATCGAGGCGACGGAGTGCGTCGTCCCGTCCGCCCGGGTCGAGGCCGACCGACGCCGCTTTGCGCATGAGCTTGTGCGCGTACAGGAGCGACGGCAGCCCCGGCGTAATTCCGGCCACGATCGAGTCGACGCCCTTCTCGTCCTTCTTGATCTGCTCCCAGTTACGCATCACATCCGACGAGGTGTCGGCCTCGGTGTCGCCGAACACGTGCGGATGGCGCCGCACGAGCTTGTCGTGGATGCCGCGGGCCACGTCGGCCATGTCGAACGCGCCCGCTTCTTCGGCGAGCACGGCGTGGAAGATCACCTGGTACAGCAGGTCGCCGAGCTCGTCCTCGAGCGCGCGGTAGGCGTCGGCGGGAACATCGCCCTCGGGCGCGGCGGCAGGCAGCGCTTCGACGGCCTCCACGACCTCGTACGACTCCTCGAGCAGGTAGCGCGTGAGCGAGTGGTGCGTCTGGTCGGCGTCCCACGGGCAGCCGCCCGGTCGCCGCAGCCGCTCGGCCAGCCCGAGCAGGCGGGCGAGCTCGCGCGCAGCGGCGGCGGCCCCACTGTCGACGAGCAGCGCGGTCAGGTGGTCGGGCTCGACTTCGCGGTCGAGATCGGCCAGCGTCACGGTGCGCACCTGCTCGTCGTCGAGGCCGAGGTGCTGGAGCACGGTCACCGGGGCGTCGGCGGGCAGCACCTCGAGCAGGACGAGCTTCACGTCCGACAGCAGGAGACGCGTGTCGCACTGCGCGATGAGCAGCGGTCCCCCGCCGACGACGGCGTCGGCGGTCATCGTGTGGGCATCGACGACGCGCGCGCCGGTCATCGGGTCGACACCAAGGCGGGCCCACGCCAGTTCGGCGAACGAGAGCCCGGGCACGACCTCGAGCGTGATGTCGCCCCGTACGGCGGCCTCCCGCAGGAGCTCGACCGTGCGTTCGGCGACGGCGGGGTTGCCGGGCACCGCGTACGCGACCTCGCCCGCGGCGGCAGCGCGGTCGAGCAGCTCCGCCGCGATGCGCTCGTACACCTCGGCGACGTCGTTCGCCGCGTCGTAGTCGTCGTCGAAGCTGCGGAGCTCGATCCCGGCGGCGGCAAGATCGGCCACGGCGGGATGGCGAGCCGTGCGAACGTACCGGTTCGGGCCGTGCTCGAGCGCGCGACGCGCGGCCGGGAGCAGGAGGTCCGCGCCGGCCGGCCCGAGACCCACGACGATGACGCGGCCGGCCATGGCTACGGGGCCGTCGGCGCGGGGGCGGTGGGCGCGGGCGGCGTGGGGGCAGGGCTCGTCCGCTGGCGGGGCGCGCCCCGAGGCGGCTCGACGGTCCCGCGCCCGCTGCGGACGACCCAGCGGCCGTACCGCGGGTCGACGTCCACCTTGGACCGCGCCACCAGCCCGTTCAGCCTGCGCTGGGAATCGGGCGACTGCTGCCCCAGGCGTTGCCGCAGGGCGGGCTCGAGCAGCTCGAACGGGATCGTGTCGCGCACCAGGATGAGGTGCCATCCGAACTGCGTCTGCAGGGGCGCGGACACCTGGTTCAGCGGGAGCGACTTCGCGGTCGAGCCGAAGGGCTCGACGAGCTGCTGCCCGTCGACGCAGCCGAGCTCCCCGCCGTCCGGCGCCGAGCCCTGGTCCGTCGACTGCTGGCGCGCGAGCTGCTCGAAGCTCGCGCCAGCGCGGAGCTGGTTTGCGAGCGCGTCAGCCTCTTCGCGGCTCCGCACGAGGATGTGCGACACGAAGCGGCCCGACGGGCACTGCGCCTTCAGCTGGGCGATCGTCGTGTTGTATGCGGCGAGCAGGTCGGCGTCGGTCGCCGGGGTACCGATCGAGCGGAACAGCGCCTGCTGCCGGGTGAACTCGGCGGTGGTCTGGTCGCGGAACCACTTCGGGAACGCGGCGAACGCCTGCGTGCCGAAGAAGTTCGCGGCCTGCGCTTGGCCCGCGACGCGGTCCGCCGTCGTCACCCGGATGTGGCGGCGCCGCACCTCGCGGTCGATCACCTGCTGCATGACGACGTGCGTGAGCCAGATGGTGCTCCCGCTCGACTTGATGGTGCCGTCAGTGTCCGCGATCTGGTTCTTCAGGTCGGGGTTGTCGGCGATCGCCCGCAGCTCGCTGTCGACCGAGTCGCGCGAGATGTCGTCTCCGTTCACGGTCAGCGCCGGGGGGCGCACGGTGCTGCAGCCGGCGGCGACGGCGATCGCGACGACGGCGACGAGCGCGACGGAGGAGCGCACGAGTGTTCTCACGGCGCGGCGGATGATAGTCACCCCGCCGAATCCGCCGTTTTCGGCGGGGACCCCGTGACCGACGCGTCGTCTTCGGCGGGAATCAGCTCTTCGAGGAGCTCGACGAGCTTCGTGCACACCGCCGCTCCCGCACCGGACACGGGGATCGCGACCTCCCCGCCGGCCTTGGCGACGGCGCCGGACACGAGGCGGCGCAGGCGGATCTTCTGTGACTCACGCAGCTCGAGCCCGGTGAAGCGCGCGATGCCGCGCTGCACGGACACGCTGTGGGCACCGACGCGCACGCACTCGGCTCGCAGGCGCGCCACGTCGAGCAGCGCCGCCGCCGGAGCCGGTGGAGGCCCGTAGCGGTCGTTCCACTCCTCGCGGATGTCGTCGACGTCGGCGGGGCTCGTGACGGCGGCGAGACGCCGATAGGCCTCCATGCGCACGTCGTCACGCGACACGTAGTCGGTCGGCATGTAGGCGTCGACGGGGACGTCGATCGTCACCTCGACGGGCTGGGGCGGCGCCTCGCCCTTCAGCTCCCCGACGGCCTCGGTGACGAGCTGGCAGTAGAGATCGAAGCCGACCGCGGCAATGTGGCCCGACTGCTCGGCGCCGAGCATGTTGCCGGCGCCGCGTATCTCGAGGTCACGCATGGCGATCTTGAACCCGGAGCCGAGGTCGGTGAACTCGCCAATGGTCTTGAGCCGCTCGTACGCCTCCTCGGTGAGCGACCGGTCGCGCGGGTGGAACAGGTACGCGTACGCACGCTGGCCGCGGCGTCCCACTCGCCCGCGCAACTGGTAGAGCTGCGCCAACCCGAGGAGATCGGAGCGGTCGACGACGAGCGTGTTCACGGTCGGAATGTCGAGACCGCTCTCGACGATCGTCGTGCACACGAGCACGTCGTACTCGCGCTCCCAGAAGTCGAGGACGACGCGCTCGAGCCGTCCCTCGTCCATCTGCCCGTGCGCCACGCCGATGCGCGCTTCCGGGACGAGCTCGCGGAGCTGCTCGGAGACGAAGTCGATGTCCTGCACGCGATTGTGGACGAAGAACACCTGGCCCTCGCGGAGCAGCTCGCGGCGGATCGCCTCGGCCGCCGGCCGCTCGTCGTATTCGCCGACGTAGGTGAGGATGGGCTGACGGTCCTCGGGCGGCGTGTTGACCAGTGACAAGTCGCGAATCCCGGTGAGCGACATCTCGAGCGTGCGCGGGATGGGCGTCGCCGTCAACGTGAGGACGTCGACGTCGGCACGGAGCTGCTTGATGAGCTCCTTGTGCTGGACGCCGAAGCGCTGCTCCTCGTCGACGACGAGCAACCCGAGGTCCTTGAACCGGATGTCACCCGACAGCAGCCGGTGCGTCGCGATCACGACGTCGACCGACCCATCCGTCAGACCCGCGACCACGCCCGCCTGCTCCTTGGCGGTAAGGAACCGAGACAGCACCTCGACGCGCAGCGGGTAGTTGGCGAACCGCTCGCGGAAGGTCTGCCCGTGCTGGTCGGCGAGCAGCGTCGTCGGGACAAGCACCGCGACCTGCTTCCCGTCCTGCACGGCCTTGAACGCGGCGCGGATGGCCACCTCAGTTTTGCCGTAGCCGACGTCGCCGCAGACGAGCCGGTCCATCGGGACCGGCTGCTCCATGTCGGCCTTCACCTCGTCGATGGCCTGGGCCTGGTCGGGCGTCTCCTCGTACGGGAACGCTTCCTCGATCTCGTGCTGCCACGGCGTATCGGGACCGAAGGCGTGGCCGGGCGTGGCGAGCCGCCGCCGGTAGAGCACGACGAGCTCCTGGGCGATCTCGCGCACAGCGGCGCGCACGCGGGAGCGAGTCTTCTCCCAGTCGCTGCCGCCCATCCGGTTGAGCGTGGGCGTGTCGCCGCCGGTGTAGCGGCGCACGGTACCGACCTGGTCGGTGGGCACGTAGAGCTTGTCGCCGCCGCGGTACTCGAGCAGGAGATAGTCGCGCTCGACGCCGCCGATCGCGCGCGTCGTCATCTCCTTGTAGCGCCCGACGCCGTGCTGGTAGTGCACGACGAAGTCGCCGGGCTCGAGTGCGTCGTAGAAGTCCGCGCCGCGGCGAGCGCCGCGCGGGCGGCGGTGCACCCGGCGCCGGCCGGTGAGGTCGGCTTCGGCGATCACCGCGAGGGAGGCGGACGGCGCGACCACGCCACGCTCGAGAGGTGCGACGACGATGCCGATCGCGCCCGGGGCCACGCCTCGGATCGTCGTGATGCCCTCGTCGGCGAGCACGTCGTGCAGACGGCTGGCCGATCCTTCCCCGTCGGCGGCCAGCAC
>JBKPDN010000304.1:0-5004 GCA_046727875.1 Actinomycetota bacterium
GCACAGGAGCATGATTTCTCCGGGACGGTCGAGGTCACGTGGTCGGACGCGGCGGGGCCGCATACGAGCGACGTCTTCGTGCAGAGCGCGAACGGCGTGCTGGCATTGGGGGACCGCCCTCAGGTGATCGTGGACGGCGCCCGGCGGTTCGTGCACGCACCCGGCGGCTGGCTGACGGTCTGGGGTCGGGACATCCAGCCCAAGGTGCCGGCGGCGTCCGACAAGTGGAACCTCACGGTCCTTGACGGCCCGGAGATCGCGTGCCGCTCGTCCCAGGAGATCGCCGCCGCCGACCGCGACGACGGCCGCGTGCGCGAGCGGCTCTACCTCGACGTCTCGACCGGACTGTTGCTGCGACGTGAACAGGTCGACCGCAGCGGACGAACAGTCCGCGCGGTCGGCTTCACGAGCATCGGCGAGCCGGCCAGCGCGTTCTTCGGCGCGGCGCCGCCGGTCGTGCCCCGCGCGCCGCAGCGCAGCACCAGCCGTCAGCCGCGGGTGCTCGAGGACGTCTCCGCGCCGTTCGTCGCCCCGGGTAGCGCCGGCGAGCGGTTCCGGCTCGTTGGTCGGTACGACGAGTCGGGTCACACCGTGCACCTCTTCTATAGCGACGGCCTGTTCAGCGTGTCGGTGTTCGAGCAGGAAGGGCTGCTCGACTGGAGCGGGCTCCCGCCCGGCGGCGAGCCCCGCACCGTGGCCGGCCGCGACGCCCGGCAGTACCGCACGGCCGGCGGCGTCGTCACCGTGTGGCAGGGGGGCGACGTCGTCTACACGACCGTGTCCGACGCCCCGACCGACCAGGTCAACCGCGTCCTCGAAGACTTCAACCCGACCGCCTCACGCAGCGTCCTCGAACGCATCACCGACTTCGCCCTCGGCCCCTTCAACTGGTGACCGGGCGCCGCCGCCGGACCTCATCGGCGGCGGTCAGAGCTTCGCCCTCGAACAGTTCGCTCATCGCCTCCGCCTCCGGCGGAGCCCGATTCGCTCAAACTCGCCGGCGCCGATGGATCCCTCGGGTTCCGCCTGAAAGGGCCGCCGCCGGCCCGGTCCTGTAGGGACGGGCTAAAGAGTGGGAGAGGTGGTCCGCTGTTCATGGCGGCGGCGGCGGAGGATGCGGCGGCGCTCACGCTCGGAGGCTCCGCCCCAGACCCCGTGGTCGATCCGGTAGGTCAGGGCGTATTCGAGGCACGGCTCCTTCACGGGGCAATCGGCGCAGATCCGGCGGGCCTGCTCGACGCCGACGCCGTCCGAGGGGAAGAAGTCGTGGGGTGCGCGGCCGCGGCACTTGGCCTCGAGCATCCACTGATGCTCCTGGTCGTCGGCCGGGGGCGAGGTCGGAAGGTCAAAATCCATAGGGTTCACGGGTTCAACGGTGCCGGAGGCGGTCCGGTTCCCGAGATCTTCGAAGGGGATGATGAGAGGGCGATGATGAGAACAGCATGACAAAAAAAGCTTCCAGGAACCTTCTACGGATCCGGCGACGTTTGAGATGGCGATGCTGTTGTTCCCCCTGATGAGGACAGACTGATGCCTGATGACGTCGTTGCCCCTACGGACGTCTTGACCACACCCCCACCCCCGATGACCGACGAGCCTCCCACCGTCCCGCCCTGGCCGACCCCGCCGGCTCCCCAGCCGCAGGGCCCCGAGCGAAAGAGCCGGCTCCGCCAGTTCGTAGTCGGCGCGATCGTCGGCGGCCTTTGCGGTGCCCTCGTCGCGTCGGGCGCGTTCTTCGCGTTCGGCCGGGACGACAACTCGTCGTCCTCGTCGCCGCCCGCCACCAAGACGCACGAGGTGGCGCGCGGGAGCTCGACCATCGGGAGCAACGGTGACGTCGCCGGCATCATCGCCAAGGTCGAGCCGGCGGTCGTGGCCGTGACCGTCAACTCGAGCCAGGGCCAGAGCGCGGGGACGGGTTTCATCCTGTCGCAGGACGGCTTCCTCGTCACGAACGCGCATGTCGTCAGCGACGCGCAGAGCGCGAAGCTCCAGCTCAACGACGGCCGTAGCCTCGACGCGAAGGTCGTGGGCCGCGATCCCAGCGCCGACGTCGCCGTTCTCAAGGTGGATGCCGGCAATCTTCCCGTTGTGTGCACGGACGACTCCGACAAGGTCCAGGTCGGTGACGACGTCGTGGCCATCGGCAACGCTCTCGCCCTCGAGGGTGGTCTCAGCGTCACGCGCGGGATCATCTCCGGGCCCCCGCGTCCGGGCAGTGAGATCGGCACTGCGATCGAGAACGTGCTGCAGACCGACGCCGCGATCAACCCGGGCAACTCGGGCGGTCCGCTGGTGGACGCCAACGGCTGCGTGATCGGCATCAACACCGCGGTGGCCGCGGGCACCAGCAGCCAGCCGGCCCAGAACATCGGCTTCGCGATCCCGATCTCGCACGCCCAGCCCGTCGTGGACGACATCAAGGCGGGTCGGAAGCCTGCCTTCCTCGGCATCGGGACCACCGACCTCACACCGGAGATCAAGAGCGAGGTCGGTGCGAACGTCGACAACGGCGCGGTGGTCCAGGACGTCACGTCCGGCTCGCCCGCGGATAACGCCGGCATCAAGCGCGGCGACGTGATCGTGCAGATCGGCGCCGACCAGATCAAGAACAGCGGCGACGTCGCCACCGCGGTGCGCAAGCACCACCCGGACGAGAAGGTGACCGTGACCTACGTGCGGGGTTCCGACCGCAAGACCGCCGACGTCACGCTGGTCCAGCGGCCCGACGTCGGGTAGCCGCGACGACAGCCGGTAGGCTCGCGCGGCCACGGCGGCTTTGCCGACCGTCACCGCGAAGCCGGAGCTTGCGACGGCGACAATGGACGAATCATGAGCACAGAGGAAGAGGAGCTCGAGCAGCTCCCACCGCAGGGCCACGTGAAGGTCGTGTACCTGGGCGCGGTCGCGCCCCACTGGGACGTGCACGGCGTCTTCGGCGACGGGCGGCTGATCGACGAGTTCCGCCAGCGGGCGCTGGCCCGGCTCCAGCTCCTCCCGCCGCACGACCCGCAGTTCCGGCGCAACCGGGAGCGGGTCGCGCGTGACGCGGAGCGTGAGCGTCTGATCCTCGAGTGGGACCTCGGCTACGAGGAGCCAGAGAGCTCCTGAGCGCGGGTCGGCACTAGTCGCCCCGGCTCTCGCCCTCCTCCGGCGTCGGGTGCTCGCCGGTCACCATGAATCCGACGCGCTGGCCGATCGTGACCGCATGGTCGGCGATGCGCTCGTAGTGACGCCCGACCAGCGCCAGCTGCACGGCCTGGAGCACGCTGCCTTCGTCGTCGGATCCGCCGCCGGCGAGGATGTCGCGGAACAAGCTCGTCGTGAGGTCGTCCATCGTGTCGTCCATGTCGGCGAGCGCGTGCGCTGCGGACGGGTCGGAGTCGGCGAACGCGTCGAGCGCGACTCGGGTCTGGGTGCCGGCCTGCTCGCCCATCCGCTGGATGATCCCCCGGGCCTTCGGCTCCAGGGGATGCGGATAGAGGCGGCGGGTCGTCTTGGCGACGTTCACCATGAGGTCGGCTGACCGCTCGAGCTCGTGCACGATGCGCAGGACGGCCACAACCGTGCGGAGGTCGCTGGCCATGGGCTGCTGCCGGGCGAGCAGCAGGTAGCAGCGGTCCTCGATCGAGTGGGTGAGGTCGTCGATCTCGTCGTCGTTCTCGATGACCCGCTCGGCGGCGGCGAGATCAGCGTCGAGGAACGCCTGGGTCCCGGCCGCGATGGCCTCGGTGGTGAGGGCGGCGAGCCGAATCACATCGATCCGCAGCTCGTCGAGCGATTCGTGGAAGGTCTTGCGGGCTTCGCTGGCCGTGTCGGTCACGGGGTCATCATCCCATTCCGGTCCGAACGCGGCTACCGGGTGTGTAGGGCGAACCTTTCCTTCGGGCACTGTTCACGATCTGTCCACCTCGATGCCACGGCCGCGCCAGCCTCGCTCCGTAGCGTCCGGGCCGCATACTCCCAAGGAGGCTGAGTTCTATGAAGCGCATCACTGGCTACCTGCGGTGGCTGGTACCCACGGCCTTGATCGTCGGCCTGGTCCCGGTGGGCGGAGCCATCGCGAGTGCAGCTGATGCTCCAGCCCAGGGCGGCTCGGCGACGCTCAACGGCTCGGGTTCGACCTTCCAGCAGCCGTACAACGAGGAAGTGATCGGGGCGTTCAAGCAGAAGGATGCGAACGTCACCATCAACTACTCCGGCGGCGGTTCGGGCAAGGGTCGTCAGGACTTCGCCGACCAGGTGGTCGACTTCGCCGGGACCGACGCGCCGTACAGCGCAACCGACGCGGCCGGTGTCAAGGGTGGCACGTTCTTCTACTTCCCGACAGTGGCGGCGCCGATCACGGTGTCGTACAACCTGTCGGGCGTGAAGAAGCTGCAGCTCTCGCCCGCGACGCTGGCGAAGATCTTCCAGGGTGACATCAAGACCTGGGACGATGCCGCGATCAAGGCCGACAACCCCGGTGTGAAACTGCCGTCCACCGCGATCACAGTCGCGCACCGCGCGGACAGCTCGGGGACGACGCAGAACTTCACCGGGTTCCTGACGGCGGCGGCACCGGGTGTGTGGACGCTCGGCTCCGGCTCGACGGTGACCTGGCCGGCGGACCAACAGTCAGGCCAAGGCAACCCGGGCGTCGGGCAGATCGTGAAGAGCACCAACGGCGCCATCGGCTACGTCGACTTCGCCGACGCCAAGGGGCTGAAGCTGAAGTTCGCGTCCGTAAAGAACAAGGACGGCAAGTTCGTGGCGCCCAGCGTGAAGGGGACCACGGCGGCGGTCGACGAGACGCAGGTCAACCAGGATCTGACGTACAACCCGCTGAACGCGGCGGGCAAGACCGCCTACCCGATCGCGTCGCCGACGTGGATCCTCGCGTACCAGAACCAGTCGGACTCCGCGAAGGCATCGGCGATCAAGTCGTTCCTGAACTTCATCTATGGCGACGGGCAGAAGCTCGCTTCCGGAGTTGACTACGCGCCGCTGCCGAAGGACTTGCTC
>JBKPDN010000305.1:0-3403 GCA_046727875.1 Actinomycetota bacterium
GTGCACGCCCGGAGGGGGTTCCGGATCGCCTGGTTCAGCCGGCTTGAAGGTCGGCGCGTGCTCCTCGAACAGCGGCAAGTGGTGGAACGCGACGTCGTCGGCGTGCGCGAACCGTCCTTGCCGGTCAAGCTCGGCGGTGGAACGCAGGTCGATCATCGTCTGGATGCCCAAGCTCGACGCGGCATCGAGGTCTGCTTCGGTTAGGCGGTGGAGCGAGTCCGACCGGAACACGGCGCCCCACCGAACCCGGCGACCGTCGACGGTCTCGTAACCGCCGAGATCCCGGAAGTTGAAGCACGCCTCGAAGGAGACGTGGCGATCGCCACTCATCACCGTGCGATCGTAGAAGCGCGGCGACGAGGTGAGGCTCGTGGTTTCAGCGGGGTTGCCAGGTGGGATCGCGTCCGGTGAGACCGATGACGCGATCGAGGAGCGGTGCGTCATCCGGGACCTCGACCACCGGACCGAACAGTCCCTGGCGTGCCGCTTCCTGGCCGGGACCACTGAACTGAGCGACGAACCCGTGCACGGCCTCGAGCGATTGCTCGTCGCAGTCGTACGCCTGTCCGCTGGCGCGGGCGACATCCCAGCCGTGAATTACGAGCTCGTCCAGCGCGACGAGTCCGGCCACCTCGCCCGGGAGCTCGAGCCCGCCGGCCTCGGTCATCCCACTCCACGCGGCGGGATCGCGCCACGCCTGCCCCAGCGCAGCCAGGTCTCGTGGAATTCGGGTTTGCCAGTCGTCGCCGAGTCGGGACGCGTCGCCCGACGGCCCCACCGACGTCGCCTCGCCCGTCTCTTTCTTGGCCGCCGCGGTGAAGGCGAGCGAGAACCCACCGACGTGCTCGACCACGTCACCGAGGGTGTACTCCGGGCACGGAGTCGGACCGGTGAGCGAGTCGTCGCGAACACCACGGATCAGGTCGGCCATTCGGTGTGCTGCTGGTTCGAGGTCGACGAAGGTCATCGGGCGGCCCTCCTTCGGTTTGCCGTCATCTCTACCCGACGCTGACTGAACCTCGCTGCGTGACTCATCAGCGCGCGCGGGTACCGAGATGCCGGGTCAGATGATCACGATGATGAGAATGAGGAAGCCGAGGAATGTGAGAACCGAACCAACCTGAGCCTTGCTCTCCTTCTTGACGAGGCGCTCGTGAGCGAAAGCGACGTCCGTTCTGGTCGGGGCAATTCCAACGCTCGGGCGACCGGCGTGGGTGAACAACGAGGTGGCGAGGAAGCCGAGACCGATGAGAGCGAACGCCATCGCGACATAGGAGACGATGGTCGCGACGTCGCCTTCGCCCGATCCTCTCGCGAGGATGCCGGCACCGGTTACGACGATGCCCGAGGCGGGGACGAGCGGCGTCGTGCGCGCGTTGACGGTGGCGGCCGAGCGTTCGAAATCCTCGATAACCGCGAGCGAGGCGGCCTGCTCACTCTCACCCGACGCGATGCGCTTGTCGATTGCGTCCTCGAGCGAGTCGAGTGGCGGGACGGTCTGTCCCAGGCGACCAGCATGAAAGTGAAAGATCCGGTGCCACACGCCGGCTTCGCGCACCCTGCCCACCTGCGAAAGTGTACTGACGCCGCGAATATGGTCATTGCACCCGCGACGCCGTGCTCGTAGAGTCCGGGCGCTCGGACCGGTGACGAGATCAGCGCCGCCGCCGCGGCCGACGCCGTCGCAACCGGTCCCGCGGTTCACGGGCTGACCGACTCGGAAGCGGTCGGCGTAACCTCGTCGGCGATGGCCGACTGGGCGACGATCTCGTCGCTTGCCACCGCCGGCGGCACGCTCGTGCTCGCGGCGGCGACGTACTCGGCCGTGCGCTCGGCCAACCGCTCTGCCGCCATCGCCGAGCAGACACGGCAGATCGGGCTGCGCCCGGTGCTCGTATCCTCGCGGCTTCAGGATCCGCCGGAGAAAATCGGATGGGTCGACGACCACTGGACGAAGGTCCCCGGTGGTGGCGCCACCGCCGAGATCGTCGACTCGAACCTCCTCCTGACCATGTCACTGCGCAACGTCGGCGCCGGGATCGCGGTGCTGCAGGGGTGGCTTCCGAACGCAGACCCGGACCCGCCGGGGCGTACCGCCGAACGGCCGCACGGAAATCCTGAGGCATTCCGTCCTCAGACGAGGGACCTGTACGTGCCACCCGGGGATGTCGGCTTCTGGCAGGGAGCCATCCGTGACCTGCACGACGACGCGTACCCCGACATGCTGCGCGCCATCGAGGCGCGCCAGCGGCTGACCGTCGACCTGCTGTACACCGATCACGAAGGCGGCCAACGCGCGATCAGCCGCTTCGCCATGATCCCGCGTGAGGACTCGGGATACATGTGCGCGATCGTCCGACACTGGAACCTCGACCGGCAAGACCCGCGCTAGGAAGCCGCTCGGCTGCTCTGCGAGCCCGGCGGTCGAGGCGTCTCGCGCCAGCCGAGCTTCACGGTTGTCCAGGTGATCGCCGCGAGCACGCTCCCGGTGATGGCCGCGCTCGCGAAGCCGGCGCCGCTGACTGCGCCGGCGATAATGAACGTGACCGCCGTCCAGACGCCGACGCAGGTCCCGAACTCGACGGCGAGCCAGCCCGGATGGACCGTCCTCGATCTGTCCCACGGCATGGTTGCGTGCTCCTCGGGGTCGGGAGCCCGAGGATACGTGC
The DNA here is from genome assembly GCA_046727875.1 of Actinomycetota bacterium. GTDB lineage: Bacteria > Actinomycetota > Acidimicrobiia > IMCC26256 > JACDBD01 > JALZAA01. Next base: position 2,670 of record JBKPDN010000305.1, read on the forward strand.
CGATCGGCACTCCGCCCCCTGGGACGCACTCGAGGAAGAGGCCCACAGGGCAATCCATTCGGGAGCCCACACCGTAGGAACGGGCAGCTATCGGCCGAGGTAGGAGACCCCATGCGCAAGCTTCTCGCCCTGAGCGGAGCGATGATCGCCGCCACCGCATTCGCCGGCGGCACGGCGTTCGCCGACGCGCCCACGAAGTCGAAGCCGCCGGTGACTCTGCAAGGCAAGGTCACCAACAAGGGCACGACGACGGTCAAGAAGGGGAAGGTCTCGGTCGAGATAGACGACTTCTACTTCAAGTCCACGTTCCTGAAGGCGAAGCCAGGGACGACGGTCACGGTGTCGCTGAAGAACGAGGGGAACACGCAGCACACGTTCACCATTGACGCGCTCGGTGTCGATCAGACACTGAACCCCGACCAGAAAGCGACGGTCACGGTCACGCTGCCTGCGAGCGGCGCCACGAATTTCTATTGCCGGTTCCACGGACCGACGGCGACGAACCAGGGCATGCAAGGCGCGTTCTTCTCGCAGAAGGGCGAGACGGTGAACACCGGCGGCGCGACGTCGTCGTCCGAGCCCGGCGCGTCGACCCCGACCGCCACGACGGCCGCTTCGTCGGGGAGCTCGGGCGGCATGGGCTATTAGTCCCGCACCGTCCTGACCTCGGCGCCGTCGGCGCCGCGTGACATGAACGCCAGCGGGATGCCGGCGCCCGCGTCGCGACGCAGCGT
>JBKPDN010000306.1:0-11720 GCA_046727875.1 Actinomycetota bacterium
CCTTCGCGCCTTCGAGGGTGAGCTCGTGCAGGTACGAGTCCTCGTCGTGCTCGGCCGGGACCGGGAACGCGGGGAGCTCGGGCTTGCCGAACTCGATCTCGACGTTGGCGCGTTCGGCGACGAGCAGCGTGTTGTCGCACGCTTCCGGATAGTCGGCGAACACGTGGCGCATCTCGGCCGCGGTCTTCAGATAGAACTCGTCGGCGTCGAACTTGAATCGGTTCGGGTCGTCGAGGGTGGCGCCCGTCTGGACGCACAGCAGCGCGGCGTGGGCCTCGGCGTCCTCCCGGTGCGTGTAGTGGGAGTCGTTGGTCGCAAGGAGCGGCGCGTCGAGCTCGCGCGCCATCTTCACGAGCTGCGGGTTGACGTCGCGCTGCTCCGGCAACCCGTGGTCCTGGAGCTCGATGAAGAACGAGTCGCGCCCGAGGATCTCCTGGAACCGGGCCGCGTGGTCGCGCGCCGCGGTGTAGTCGCCCTTGAGCAGCTCCTGGCACACGAGGCCGCCGAGGCAGCCGCTCGTGGCGATGAGCCCGTCGCGGTGCTGCTCGAGCAGCTCGAAGTCCATGCGCGGCTTGAAGTAGAAGCCGTCGAGGTACGCGCGTGACGCAACCTTGATCAGGTTTCGGTACCCGGCGTTGCTCTCGGCGAGGAGCGTCAGGTGGTAGATGTCGTGCTCGGCGCGGCGCGGGCGCTCCTTCCGGCTGGTCGAGACGAAATAGGCCTCGGCGCCCAAGACGGGAGTGAGATCCGCTTCGCGTGCGGCGCGGTAGAAGTCGAGGACGCCGTACATGTTCCCGTGGTCGGTGATCCCGACCGCAGGCTGCCCGTCGGCGGCGGCGGTGGCGACGACGTCAGAGATACGTGCTGCGCCATCGAGCATCGAGAACTCGGTGTGCAGATGCAGGTGCACGAACGAGCTCCCCAAGGCGCTCCCGACCCCCTCTGGCCCCGGCCCACAGGGGTTGTGGATGACCCTGTGGATGAATCACAACGGTGTAACTCCCACCATAGAGGGGACTCCGGCGTCCGGCAAGCGTCGAGGTCAGCGGCCCTCAAGCCCTCCCGCGGGCGCCGAGCAGGGGGACGTACATCTCGTCGGGCGTGAGCGAGCCGTGCATGCCGAGCAACTCGATCTCCTTCGGCATCGTGGGGTCGACGAAGGCCACCGGCTCGCGAGCCGCCAGCACAACGTCGCCGACCCGGCCGCCGATCGGCCCCTCCGGCGCGGGCCCGATCCAGCCCTCGGCGAGCAGCTCCTGCCGTGTGAGCACCCACGCCTGATGGCCGACCGTCTCGCGGGCGGCCGCCGCCAGCTCGGGGGCGGCGCCCGACCTCGCGTACAGGTAGCGGAAACGGGCATCGCCCGCGTACATCGCGACCATCGGCGCCATCTCGTGGAGCTCGACCCATCCCCCCGGGTCGATGTGCACCTGCCCGTGGTCCGACGTGACGAGCAGCGCGGCGCCGGCCGGCAGAGCGTCGCGAAGCTCGCCCACGAGCCGGTCGACGGCGCGCAACTCCGCCACGTAGAAGGAGTCGTGGAGCCCGTACTCGTGGGCGACGGTATCGACGCTCGGGTAGTAGGCGTACACGAACCGCTCGCCGCCGGCGACGAGGCGGCGGCAGTGCTCGACGAGCGTCGACACCGCGTTCCATCCGATGAACGTGGCGCCGCGCAGCTGCGCGTCGGTGAAGCCCGTGTGGCGGAACTCGCTGCGCGTCACCACGGGAACCGGTCGTCCGAGGAACGCCGTGTGCCGCTGCATCTCGAACGGGTCCGGCGGTCGGTGATTACCCGTGGTCTGCCAGCGCAGCACGTTCAACACCTCGTCGTCGACGCGCATGCGGAAGCCCACGAGCCCGTGCTGCGACGGGGCGAGCCCGGTGGCGAGCGACGTGAGGGCACTGGCGGTCGTCGAGGGGGCGACCGTCGTGATCGGCCCGCCCTCGAGCGCCGCGAGCTCGGGCATGAGGGTGCGGTGCGCCTCGACCGCCTGCCAGCCGAGCCCGTCGAGCAGGAGGAGGACGACCGCATCGGCGTCCGTCACGCAGCCCGGCATCCACGGCGCCGGAGCCCCGCCGACCAGCGCCGGCACCAGGCCCGTGATCGCCGCGCCGCCGTAGTCCGGCCGCACAGGGTCCATGGATTCGAGGGTATTCGCTGGAAGTCACCAGACCCGGTTCTCACGCGCGACCATGGTCGATGTGAAGGTCTCGACCAGGGGCGACTACGCGGCCCGCGCCCTCCTGTCGCTCGCCCTGCACGGGAAGGACCGGCCGACCTCGGTGAAGGAGATCGCCGAGCGCACGAGCCTGCCTCAGCCCTACCTGGAGCAGATCCTCCTGGCGGTGAAGGGTGCGGGGCTCGTGCGGTCCAAGCGGGGCGTCGGCGGCGGTTACGTGCTCGCCCGCCCGGCCGAGGACATCACGCTGGCGGAGATTCTCGCTGCCGTCGATGGGCCGCTCACGACCCTCATGGAGGACCACGACCACTGCGAAGGCCACTGCATCCTGCAGGAGGTCTGGGTGTGCGTGTCCGAGGAGATGCGCCTTCTCCTCGAGGGCTTCACGCTCGCGCAGCTCGTCGAGCGCACGCGCGTCGGCCACGCCGACGTGGCGGTCAAGCCGGCGAGCTGATCACCCGCCGAGCGAGTCGAGCACGGACGCCAGCTCGACCGGCGGCGGATCCTCGAACACGAGCCGCTCCCCTGTCGTGGGGTGATCGAGCGCCAGCTCGTACGCGTGCAGGAACGGGCGCCCGAGCGGGAGCGACGGGCGATCGCCGCGGTACGCGGCGTCGCCGACCACAGGATGCCCCACGGCGCTGAGATGCACCCGCAGCTGGTGTGTCCGTCCCGTCTCGAGACGGCACTCGAGCAGGCTCACCGTGGGCGACTCGTACTCGTGGCGCACCTCGTACGCGGTGCGCGCCGCCCGGCCCTCGTCGCGAACGGCCATGCGGGTGCGGCGCGTCGGTGACCGCCCGATCGGCGCGTCGATGACACCGCGCGGTGCCTCGAAACGGCCCCAGACGAGAGCCAGGTACCGCCTGTCGACCTCGTGACGAGCGAGCGCGCCGACCAGCGAGTCGTACGCGCGCCTCGAGCGGGCCACGAGCATCAACCCGCTCGTGTCGCGGTCGAGCCGGTGCACGATTCCCGGCCGCGCGGGGTCCCCGACGCCCGACAACTCCGGGAACCGCTGCAGCAGCCCGTTCACCAGCGTGCCGCCGGCATGCCCCGCGCCGGGATGCACGACGAGTCCCGCCGGCTTGCTCACGACGACGAGGTCGTCGTCGGCAAAGCGCACGTCCACCGGAACCGGCTCCGGCACGGGCGGTGCCGCGGGAGCCGGCTCCGACAAAAGCTCGACGAGCGCTCCGACTTCGAGACGGTGGCTCTTGGCGACCGGCTGGCCGCCGACGAGCACGGCGCCGTCGTCGATCATGCGGGCGACTTCCGCGCGACTCCAGCCCGTGAGGAGCGCGAGCGCGCGGTCCACTCGCTCGCCCGCGAGCGCTGCCGGCACGGCCAGCTCGCTCACGTCACCCTCGGTCACGCTGCCTCGCTCACCCTGGGCTGCGGCGTTCGTCGCGGTCGTGCCAACCCCAGATGACGAGCAACACGGCTCCGATCGTGATCGCCGAGTCGGCGACGTTGAAGCTGGGCCACGCGCTCACGTGTATGAAGTCGACGACTTCACCTCTGAGGAAGCCGGGTGATCGGAAGACGCGGTCGCTCAGGTTCCCGAGGGCGCCGCCGAGCACGAGCGACAGTCCGACGATCATGATCGGATCCCTCGTGCGCTGGACGACGCGTACGAGGACGATCGCGACGGCGACGGCGAGCACGGCCAGCAGCGGCGTGAACCCGATGAACAGGCTGAACGCGCCGCCGGGATTGCGCGCCAGCCGCAGCTCGATCGTCTCCCCGACAATCGACCGAGGACCGTCGGCGAGGTTCGCGACGACCCACGCCTTCGTCAGCTGGTCGAGCGCGACGATCCCGACGACGAGGCCGACGACGAGCGGCAGCCGGTAGGACGTCCGGGTGTCGGCTCGCTCCGAATGCGCGTGCCCGCTAGCGCCGTCGTTCGGCACGAGCCTTGCAGTCGACGCACTCCTCGGCGTACGGGATCGCCTCGAGCCGCTCGACCGACAGCCGCCGCCCGGCCGGGACGCAGACGCCGTACGTGCCCGCGTCCATCCGCTTCAGAGCCCGATCGATCGCGTCGACGATCTGGCGCGCCGACGCCGACAGCAGCAGGTCTCGCTCGCGCTCCACGTTGACCGTGTCGCCCTCGCCCGACTCCTCGTCGAACTGCGTGTCACCCGGGTCCCGCTCCTGAGCGAGCTCCTCGGCCTCGGCCTGGAGCTCCTCGGCCTGACGGAGTTGCTGGTCGCGCTCGTCGTGGAGCTTCTGCCGCAGGCGCTTCAACGTGCGGCTCGACAGGTTCGGCTTCGCCGGCATGACCTCCCAACCCGACAGCGGGCAGATCACCGAGCCGGGCTTCCGAGGCGGCACCTTCTTCACCGGCGGCAACGTCGGCGCCGGTGCCGCCTTCGCCGCCGGCGCGGCCTTGACCGGCGCCTTCTTCGCTGCGGGTCCCTTCTTCGCCGGCTTCTTGGCCGGCGTGGGGCCCTTGGCCGGCCTCTTCGCCTGCCCCGCCTTCGCCGGGGCGGGCTTCTTCGCCACCGGCTTCTTGGCGGCCGGCCGCTTGGGGGTCTTCGTGACGGGCTTCTTGGTCGGCTTCTTCGCCGCCGGCTTCTTCGCCACCGGCTTCTTCGGCGCCGGCTTCTTCGGCGCTGGCTTCTTTGGCACCCTCTTCGCCGGCTTCTTGGCGGTGGACTTCTTGGCCGCGGACCGCTTCGCCGCCTTGCGGGCAGCCGCGGCCTTCTTGGATGCAGCTGTGTCTTGTGTTGCTGGCATGAAAACTCCCGGTCAGGGACGCAGGCCGGCGGAATCGGCCGCCGGCGCGGCCCGGGGAGAGCGCAGGATACTAGGCGTCGGAGCGAACCCCGACCAAGCTCCCGTTCATTCCGCGCCGCGGTGGCGCGGCTCGCCGACCCGCGAGTCGGCATCCGCGAGAACTCGGCGCAGGCGGGCCTCGACGTCGTCGACCTCGACGCCCACGACGCGGAACCGCTTGAGCCGCGATCGCTCCCCGGACACGAGCTCGACGTCGCGCTCCTTCACGCCGAACGTCTCGGCGAGGAGCGCAGCGGCGGCGACATTCGCTCGCCCGTCCACCGGTGGCGGCGCGACCCGCACCTTCAACGACGTCCCGTGCCGGCCGACGATCGCGCTGCGCCCCGCGCCCGGCTGGACGTGCACCCGCAGCACCACCGCGTCGCGATCGAGGTCGTACAAGTCGGAGGAGCGCGTCACGACGGTCCTTATACGGCGGGAACAGAAAGGAGGTCCTTGTACTCTACGGCACATGGCGTTCGAGCCGGTGCCCTCCGCCCTCGACCTCGTCGGGCTCGAAGGGCGCGTTCTCGAACGCTGGCGCGCGCAAGACGCCTTCCGCGAGAGCCTCCGCCGTCGCGAGAACGCGCCTGAGTGGGTGTTCTACGAAGGCCCGCCGACCGCCAACGCGCGGCCCGGCATTCACCACGTGTGGGCGCGTGCGTTCAAAGACCTGTACCCCCGCTTCCACACGATGCGCGGCCGGTACGTCGCCCGCAAGGGTGGGTGGGACTGCCACGGCCTGCCCGTCGAGGTCGAGGTCGAGAAGGCGCTGGGGATCTCGAACAAGCACGAGATCGTGGACTACGGGATCGAGGCGTTCAACCAGCGGTGCCGCGAGTCCGTGCAGCGCTACGTCGAGGACTGGTCTGCCCTCACCGCGAGGATCGGCATGTGGATCGACACCGCCGACGCGTACTGGACGCTGACCAACGAGTACATCGAGAGCGTCTGGTGGCTGTTCCGCCAGATGTGGGACCGCGGGCTCATCTACGAGGGTTTCAAGGTCGTGCCGTACTGCGGTCGGTGCGGCACTGCGTTGTCGAGCCACGAGCTCGGTCAGCCCGACGCGTACCGGGACCTCACGGAGCCGTCGATCTACGTGCGGCTACCCGTGGTCGACGCCGACTTCGATCTCGTCGTGTGGACCACCACGCCGTGGACGCTCATCTCGAACGTCGCCGCCGCGGTCGGGCCCGACATCGAGTACGTGCGCGTGAAGGCGCCCGACGGCGGGCGCGATCTCGTCGTCGCCGCGTCTCGCGTCGCCGACGTGCTGGGCGACGACGCCGAAGTGGTGGCACCCGTGCCCGTCGACGAGCTCGTCGGCCTGCACTACGAGCGGCCGTTCGACTTCCTGCCCATCGATGCCGGCGCCAGCCGCGTCGTGGTCGCCGACTTCGTTACCATCGAGGAAGGGTCGGGCATCGTCCACCTCGCGCCCGCGTTCGGCGAGGTGGACCGCGAGGTGTCGGAGCAGGAGCAGCTGCCCTTCCTCAATCCGGTCGGGGCCGACGCCCGCTTCGACCGGTCGGTTCCCGACTTCGCGGGCCAGTTCGTGAAGGACGCCGATCCCGCCCTCATCGACATGCTGACGGCCGCGGGTCGGATCGTGTCCGTCGTCGACTACACACACGCGTACCCGCACTGCTGGCGATGCGGCACTCCCCTCATCTACTGGGCCAAGCCGACGTGGTTCGCGCGCACGTCGGAGCACAAGGACGCCCTCCTCCGCGAGAACGAGACCATCGGCTGGCATCCCGAGTACATCAAGCACGGGCGCTTCGGCGACTGGCTCGAGAACAACGTGGACTGGGCGCTCTCTCGCGACCGGTTCTGGGGGACGCCGCTCCCCGTGTGGCGGTGCGACGACTGCGGCGTCGACACGTGCGTCGGCTCCGTGGGCGAGCTCGGCGAGCTTGCCGGTCGCGATCTCACGCAGCTCGACTTGCACCGGCCCTACGTCGACGACGTCTCGATCTCGTGCCCGCAGTGCTCGGGCCGCGCCCGCCGCGTCGATCCCGTCCTGGACGCGTGGTTCGACTCCGGATCGATGCCGTCCGCGCAGTTCCACTACCCGTTCGAGAACGACACGCTGTTCGAGCGCCGCTTCCCCGCCGACTTCATCGCCGAGGCGATCGACCAGACGCGGGGCTGGTTCTACTCGCTCCTCGCCGTCAACACGCTCGTCTTCGACCGGACCCCCTACCGCAACGTCGTGTGCCTCGCGCTCATCGTCGCCGGCGACGGGCAAAAGATGTCGAAGTCGCGGGGGAACGTGATCGACCCGTGGTCGATCATCGACACCCGCGGCGCCGACGCCCTGCGCTGGTACTTCTTCTCATCGGGATCGCCGTGGACGACGCGCCGAGTGTCGGATACCGGCATCGTCGTATCGACGAATCGCTTCCTGCTCACGCTGTGGAACACGTACTCCTTCTTCGTCACGTACGCGCGCCTCGACGGGTGGTCGCCCGATCACGCCGCGCCGGCCGTGCACGTCCTCGACCGGTGGATCCGCTCGCGCTTACACTGGACTGTCGGCGAGGTGACCGACGCGCTCGAGGAGTACGACGCGTTCCGCGGCGCGCAGGCGCTCGACCGTTTCGTCGACGACCTGTCCAACTGGTACGTGCGGCGATCACGCCCGCGCTTCTGGAAGGACTCCGACCCCGCCGCCCACGGGACGCTGTACGAGTGTCTGCTCACCGTTACGAAGCTGCTGGCGCCGTTCTGCCCGTTCGCGACCGACGAGCTCCACCGCAACCTGAGCGGTCGTGACGAGTCGGTGCACCTCGCCGACTGGCCCGCGACCGACTCCGAGGCGGTCGACGACGTTCTCGAGGCCGAGATGGCCCGGGCCCGGCAGGTTGTCTCGCTCGGCCTCGCCGCCCGCAGCGACGCGCGCGTGAAGGTGCGCACGCCGCTCCGCCGGGCGCTGGTCCTCCTCCCCGACGGCGACGGCATCGGTGACGCAGTGATCGACGAGGTGCGCGATGCGTTGAACGTGCGCGAGGTCGAGCTGATCACCGACCTGGAAGGGCTGGTCGACTACGAGGTCGTGCCGAACTTCCGCAAGCTCGGCCCGCGGGTCGGCCGCCGCATGCCACAGGTGCAGGCGGCGCTCCGGGCCGCGGACGGCGCGGCGGTGCGAGACGCGTTCGACTCGTCGGGCCGCTTCCGGGTCGAGCTGGACGGCGGTGACACGATCGACATCGGCCCCGACGAGGTCGAGGTCCGGGCGACGTCGCACGCGGAGCTCGCACTGGCCCAGGAGGGCGCGCACGCCGTCGCGCTCGACACCACGCTCGACGACGAGCTTCGGAACGAAGGCCTGGCCCGGGAGCTGGCGCGGAAGCTCAACGACCTCCGAAAGGCGGTGGGGCTCGAGATCGCCGATCGTGTGCGCGTCACCCTGTGGGCCGACGGCCCGTTGCGGGACGTGGCGCGACGGCACGAGGAGTGGATCGCCAGCGAGGTGCTCGCCGAAGCCTGGGGCGTCCTCGATGCGGAGCCTCCCGACGACGACGGCATCGCGCGACTCGACGTCGACGGTTTCCCGGCCGCGGTACGACTGGAGAAGATCGAGAAGGCCTGAGCGCCGCGGGACGTGCTAGCGACGCCGGCGGAACCGCCGCCGGGACGGCGGGTGCTCTTCGTCGTACGCGACGTCGTCAGCCTCTTCGTCGCGGGGACCGAGCGGAGCGTCGTCCCGCACGGCCTCGCGCAGCGTCGCGAAGAACGCGTCGTCGTCGAGGACCTCGGGCTCCATCGGCTCGTCGGCGGGGACGAAGTCGGCGAGCCCCGGCGCGGGACCGACGTGCGGTGCCGGCACCGATTCGGCCGATGTCGGGTCGGACGGTCGCCAGTCGGACTCGGAGTCCGGAACCGACGCGGGGTCGGGTGTGTCGACCGACGCCTTCTCGAACGGCTCGACCGAGCCGATCTCCGCGGTCGGAAGCCCGGGCGTCCGGCCCGAGTTCGCGATCCCCTCGCGCGGGAGCGGCATGTCGACCTCGTGCAGCGTCGGGCGCTCCGTCGACTGTTGTCCGGTGAACTTACCCAGTGAGTCGAGCTCGGACTCGATCGCCTTCCGAAGGCGGCTGCGGTACTCGGCCTCGTACTTCTCGAGCGCTTCGACGTCGGCGTTGAGCGCCTCGCGACGCGACGACAGATCGAGGATCTCGTTCTCGAGCCGCTGCCGCTCGTTCTCGGCGATGCGGCGTGCCGTGCCCTCCGCGTCGCTCACGAGCGTCCGCGCCTTGTTCTCCGACTCATCGAGCAGGGTGCGCGCCCGCTGCTGCGCCTCCGCGATCGCCTCGTCGGCGGTCTTCTGCGCGAGCACGAGCGTTCGCTGCAGCATCTCCTCGGTCTCGCGACTCTTGCCGGCGCTCCCCTCCACGGTTGCGACGCGCTCGGTGAGTTGCCGGACGCGTTCCGTCAGTCCCTCGACCGTTGAGGCGGCCCGCTCGAGCAACTCGTCGACGTCGTCGCGGTGATAGCCGCGGAAGCCCTCGCGGATGTCGGTGTCCCGTAGCTCACGGGGGGTCACATCCATGGCCAACCATGCTATCGAGATGCCCGCCGCAGGTGGGAAACCCCTCGCGAAGCCTCGTATTCGACGCTTTTCGACGTGTCGTGCGCGCCGGATGCAGCTACAGGGCGCAGACGATGCCCTGGACGATGAAGAGCACGAAGAACACGACCATGAACGAGAGGTCGAACATCCCGACGGGCGGGATGATGCTGCGGAACGGTCGTAGGACGGGCTCGGTGAGGTCCGCGAGCAGCGTGGCGACCGACGTCAACGGACTGCCGGGACGCACGGTGAACCACGAGAGGATCGCACGACCGGCCAGGATCACCAAGTAGATGCGCAGGACCCAGCAGATGAGTACCACGACGATCAGGCTCGATACAGGCCACGCGCCTGCAACCGCTCCTTGTCTTCCTCGGACACCTCGACGCTCGTCGGGGTCAGGAGGAATACCTGGTCGTCGACCTTCCGCATCGTTCCGCCAACCGCGTACGCGAGACCGCTCGAGAAGTCGATGAGGCGCCGCTGCAGCTCGCGGTCGAGGCCGCGCAGGTTGAGGACGACAGCCTGGTTCGCCTTCAGACGGTCCCCGAGCTCCTGGGCGTCGTTGAACCCGTTCGGCTCGACCACCTGCACCGGCGCGGACGCCTGCTGACGCACGACCGCCGGTCGCGGTGTCACGAGCGACGACGACTCGTCGCGCGGCACGGGGCGGACGAGACCCGAGTCGCTCCGCGGCGCCGGCGGCTCGACCGCGTCGTGCAGCTGGTCACCCCGAATTGGTCGCACCTCCGACGTCGCCCGTGGCACGCGCGCGTGCGCGCGCTCGTGCACCGGCCCGTTGCCGGTCTCGTCGTCGTACTCGTAGTCGTTGTAGTTGGCGTCGTAGTCGAATTCGTTGTCGTCCTGGAGCCCCAGGTACACCATCGCACGACGCCACATCGAAGCCATGGCTCGATGACCTCCCCGGACTCGAAAGCCTATCGTCGGCACCTGGCGGGGTCGTGGCAAGTGCCCTAGCGAGTCCTGCTCGGCCCTGCCCCCCGGGTCAGGGCCTCGGCCCGAAGAGCGCCCTTCCGACGCGGACCATGGTCGCGCCCTCCTCCACCGCGATCTCGTAGTCGTCGGTCATGCCCATCGACAGCTGCGGCAGGCCGAGCTGGGTGCCCTGTTCGCGGAGCGCGGCGAACCAGCGGCGGGGATCATCGTCGGCGGGGGGAATGGTCATGAGCCCTTCGACGCGCAAGCCCAACCCGAGGAGCGCGCCCGCCAGCCCGCCCACCTCGTGCGGCGCGCATCCACCCTTCTGCGGCTCGTCGCCCACGTTCACCTCGACGAGCACCCGCGCACCCGGCGCGTGCCGGGCGATCGTGGCGCCGAGCGACTCGCGGTCCACCGACTCCCACCACGTCACGTGCGCGGCGAGGCTCCGCACCTTGTTCCGCTGGAGCCGCCCGAGGAAATGCCAGCAGACTTCCGTGTCCGCCATCGCGCGTGTCGCGGTGAGTTCGCCGGCTTTGGCGACCAGCTCCTGCGCGCGGTTCTCCCCCACGTCCACCACACCGCACGCGACGACCTCGGCGACGCGCTCCGCCGGCACAGTCTTCGACGCCGCAACGAGTCGCACCGCGCTGGGATCACGGCCGGCCCGGCGCGCCGCGGCTGCGATCCGCTCCCGAACCTCGGCCACAGCCTCCGCGACGCCGCTCACGGTGCCCGCGTGACGAGAAGCGCCTGGCGACCGGTGATTCCGTCGCGGCGGTGCGAGAAGTGATCAGCCGACTCGTACGTGCAGACGTCCACGTCGGTGCGATCGGCGACGCCGGCGCGCGCAAGGGACGCCCCCACGGCGGCCCGCAGATCGAGCGCGGCCGTGCCGACGGCGGTGTGGGCGCGCACCGAAGGTCCCAGGCGCTCGGCGACCCGTTCGAGCTCGGCGGCGCCGAACTCGTAGTGCGCGGGCGAGATGCACGGGCCGACCACGGCGCGGACCGCGTCGCCTCCTCGCCTGCGGACCACCTCCACCGCCTCCTCGACGACGCCGGCGAGCAGTCCCCGCCAACCGGCGTGCACGGCGGCCACTGCGTCACCAGCGACGAGCGCGATCGGGACACAGTCGGCCACCAACACGAGCAGGGGCAGACTGCTCGCGGCGGTGACGAGCGCGTCGGCGTCACCGCCGCCACCGGGACCGTCGACCTCGACGACGGCGGTGC
>JBKPDN010000307.1:0-7331 GCA_046727875.1 Actinomycetota bacterium
AGCGGGCGGTGGCGCGTCACGCCGTTCGCGCCCTGCGCAGGACGAATGCCAGGCGCATGAGGATCACGCCCCTGAGCACGAGCGCGATGCCGATCACCAAGGCAATCACGAGGATCGTGATTTCGGGCCATGCAACCGTAATCGCGGCGGCGACGACAGCGGTGATCCCCTTGGCGACGAAATGGCCGGTCTGCGGACGCTCGCCGCGGTGCTGATACGCGTACCACAGCGTGATCCCCGCGTAGACGAGCAACCACGCGGCGAGCAACAGGGCGAGCACGAGCGCGGTCGCCGCCGGCCACGCGAGCACCACGACGCCCGCGACCACGTCGACGACGCCGCGGAACAGGAGCAGGCCCCATCCCGAGCTGTGACGCTCCGCGAACGCCCAGCCGAGCTCCATCGCGCCGGCGAAGAGGAGGAAGACGCCCAGGATGATCACGAGCGCGAGGACGGTCGCCCCCGGCCAGACGAGCGTGAGGACTCCGGCCAAGAACCATGCGATGCCCGCTGCGAGCACCCATCCCCACCGCCGACCGAGCTCGGTGGTCACTTGGGCGGCGGTGGGGCCTGGTGTCTCGGTGCTCATCGTGACTCCCTGCGGTCGCGGCTGCGATCTGGAACCTACCCCGGCGCCGCCGGCGCGACGAGCGGCCACGGGCGCTCACGCTCGGCGGTGAGCGCGAGGTCGAGCAGGAGCGGCTCCTCGTGGTGCCGGCCGAGCACCTGCAGGCCGACGGGAAGCCCGCGGCTCGTCCCGATCGGGATCGACACCGCCGGGCTGCCGAACACGTTCGCCGGGATCGTGAGCGCCCCGTTGTTGCCGAGCTCCGCCTGCTGGTCGCCGACCGTCGTGGGCAACGGTCCTTCGGCTGCGAACGCAACGTCGGGGTTCGTGGCGGCAATCACGAAGTCGACTTCGTCGAAGAGGTCGGCCATCGCCTCGTTCATGGCCGTGCGTCGGTTCTCGATGCGGGCCCGAGCCTCGAGGTTGTACACCTCTGTGGCGATCTTGAGCCCGAAACCGATCTCGAGCGTGAGGTCGGGCTCGCAGTCGGGATAGCGATCACCGAGGATCGCGAGCACCTCGGACAGCCCCGACAGCGCCCACTCGTACCCGAGCTCGGGCAGCTTCACGGGCACGTCGACGAGCTCGAGGCCGGCGTCACGCGCCAGCGCCTCACCGTGGGCGACGACCATCTCGGCGAGCTCGGGGTGCACGACGGCGATGCCGAGGTCGGGGGCGATAACGGCGCGCTTGCCGCGCACGTCGCGCGTCCCGAGGCCGGTCTCCCAGCCGTCGACGCGCGTGAGGCTGTACGGATCGCGGTGGTCGAAGCCGTTCGTGACGTCGACGAACCGCGCCGTGTCGCGCACGGAGCGGCTCACGCACCCGAGCACCGCCGTCAGCGAACCGACGCACATGTCGGGTCCCTTCGGGATGCGGCCGTACGTGCACTTCAGCCCGAACAGTCCCGTGAAGCCGGCCGGGATGCGGATCGAGCCGCCCCCGTCGCCGCCCGTCCCGAGGGTCACGAGACCACCGGCGACCGCGGATGCGCCGCCGCCCGTCGAGCCGCCCGGCGTATGCGCGAGCTCCCACGGGTTCCGCGTCACGCCATTGAGGTTCGTCCGCGTGAGGTTCACGCCGCCGAACTCGCTTGACGTCGTCAGCCCGGTGAGGACGGCGCCCGCAGCACGCAGCCGCGTCACGAGCTCCGAGTCGCGCGCCGCGACGCGGTCCTTGAGCGGGACGCTGGCCTCGGTCTTGGGCCACCCCGCGACCGAGTCGAGCTCCTTCACGCCGACCGGGAGACCGCCGAACGGCGCGTTCACGTCTGCGCGCGCCGCGACGCTGCGCGCCGCCTCCGCGTCGACGAACGAGAACGCATTGAGCTCGGAGCGCTCGATCGCCGCCAACGTCGCGTCGAGCTCCTCGAGAGGCGAGCGCTCCCCCGCCCGGAACGCGTCCACGAGCGAGCAGGCGTCGCCTTGCCACGGGACGTCAGTCATGACCTCTCCTCCGTCGCCGCGGATGCTAAGTGGCCCATGCCGCCGTGATCTCGGCGGTGGTCGTGAGCGTGGCCACGAGGCTCAGTGTGTTCTCCACCACAGCCGCGGCGTACTCGGCGGGAACGCCCGCGACGGCGTCGCGCGGCATCACGAACTGGTAGCCGCGGTTCACGGCGTCGAACGCGAAGTTCGTCATACCGACGTTCACCGATACGCCGACGCCGACGATCGTCGTCACCCCGAGGTTGCGCAGGATCGAGTCGAGTTCCGTCCCGGTCATCGGCCCCAGCCCGTGGTGCCGGGGCAGCACGAGGTCGTCGGGATCGACGCCGATCTCCTTGGGCGGCAGCACCGCTGCCGATCCCGGCGTGAGCGCCACCGGCGACTTGCTCGCCCCCATGAAAAGACGGGCGTTGCGGTTGGCGCCCCTGCCGTCGGCTCGAGTCTCGGCCGTGCAGTGCACGACGGGGACACCCGCGGCGCGCGCGGCGCGGGCGAGCTCGGCGCAATGCTCGACCACCCCCACCTTCGCCGCCTCGGCGGCCAGCATCGGGAGCACCGAAGGGTCGCCCACGACGCCGTTCTGCACCTCCTGGAGCACGAGCGCGGTGTGGTCGGTCGCGACGAGTTCGTGCACGTCGAGCGGCATGGTGAACGGTGAGGCTATCCGGGAACGAGACACACAACGCCGCCGCGCGTGCAGCCTGAATCGTCCGGATAGGTAGGCTGAGCCCATGGGCGTGTCGAGCATCTTCAAGCGGTACCTGCCCCTGAGCGGATCGGCGCTGGCGCTGTGGGCATGGAACAACCGCGACGACGTCATCGACTGGGCCGCCTTCGGGGTGCGCTCGGCGCAAGGGCTCGTCTCGGGCAACACCGAGGATGTCGCGGCGGAGGCACGCTTGCGCATGGCGCTCCACGGTGACCGTCGTACCCGCCGGGCGCCGGGGCTCGAGGTGTTCGTCCGCGACGGCGTGGCGGTGCTGAAAGGCATCGTGGACCCCGAGGTCCGTGACGTCGCCGTGAGGCTGGCCGAGCGCACCGAGGGTGTGCGGAAGGTCGACGACCGGATGGACGAGATCCGCCGGCACCCCTGACCGCCGCGCTGGCTACGCGAACAGGTCGGGGGGTTGTTGGTCGATCGCGACGTCGGCTGCCTCGGTGACCCGGAATGCACCGTTGCCGGACGCGATCACGGTGCGGCGCGCCTTCGTCGGGCAGCACTCCGGCGACTGCTCGTCGGCGGAGTAGTCGACGATGCGCGAGCCGTCGAGCGCGACCGAGCCCTTGTGCAGCCCTTGCCGGTGCGCCGCCACCTTGAGCTCGCCACCCGGCTCGTACGAGAGCACGTCGTACGCCTCGAATTGCCCGGTGCCGCCGGACCGGTAGCCCACGAGGAGCTCCGGTTTGCCGTCGCCGGTCACGTCGGCGCTCTTCACCGACACGTTCGCGAACAGGGGGTTCTGATCCTCAGGCAGCTGCAGGGCGACGTCCCATCCCCCGTCCGGCATCGTCTTCGAGCGCACCCGGATGCGGACGTGCCAGACCTGCTCGCCGGTGCCGTTCCCGGGCAGCGCGTCGAGGGTCCAGAGCGCGTTGCCGCCCGCCATCATCACGATGTCGCACTGGCCCGACGGCGACTCGAGAAACGTCCGGCATGCCTGCTCGGCGTCGATCTGGCGTGTGTCGGGGCTGGACGGCCGGGCGAGTTGCGTGCCCTTGGCCGTCACCTCGTCACCGACGGCGAGCGCGCCCGTCGTGGGCGGCACCGTCGTCGCCTCGGACTTCGGCGTCGTCGACGACGTCTTCTCTGTGCTATCGCTGCCGCCGCACGCGGCAACGACGAGCGCGACGACTGCCCCCGCGGTCAGCAAGCGGGTTCGCATGCGCGAGAAGGTACCGCGACCGGTCGCCTACCCTCGTGACCCGGATGCACGCCCCCACCCGAGCCTTCGCGCCCGCGACGCGCGCGCCGGAGCGACTGCCGTTCCTCCCCTGGCGCGATGTCGTGCTGCCATGGCTCGTGTCGCGCCTCTACTCGGTGTTCCTGATCGTCGGCGCCGCGTCCGTCGGCCACGACGGCATGCGCGCCAGCGGCTTCGCGAAGTGGGACGGGCAGTGGTACCTGGCGATCGCCCGCTTCGGGTACGGGGCGGCACCGGTCGAAGGCGTCCAGACCCGCTGGCCGTTCTTCCCCGGGTTCCCGGGCTTGATCCACGGCGTCCGCGAGATCGGCCTTCCGGACCGCGGGTCCGTGCTCGTGCTGAACCACGTCGTCTTCTTGTTCGCGCTCGCCGGCGTGTGGCGCATCGCGCGCCGCTACACGAGCCCCGGCGCGGCGCGCCTCGCGGTGTGGTCGCTGGCGCTGTTCCCGGGCGCCATCGTCTTCTCGATGCTGTACCCGTCAGCCATCTTTCTCGCGATCACCGTCTGGGCGTTCATCCTCGTCGACGACCGTCATGACATCGCTGCCGCCGTGCTGGTCACGGGAGCGGCCCTCGTGCGCCCGAACGGCATCGTGCTCGCGGTCGCGCTCGTGTTCGTGCTGCGCTCGTGGCGGCGCGTCCTCCTCGTGTGCGCGCCCTCGGTGGTCGCGGTCGCGCTCTGGTGCGTCGCCTGCTACCACTGGACCGGCGACGCGCTCGTGTTCTTGTCGTCGAAAGGGGGCTGGCCCGAGGTCACGATCAAGGCGTTCGCGATCGCGCCGTGGCGCTACGACTACGTCTTCCCGCACCTCTTCCTGGCGCTGGCGGCGCTGGGCGCGCTGTGGCTCGTCCGCCGCCGGCTCCCCGCCGCGTGGACCTTGTTCACCCTCCTCTACCTGCTGCCGTCACTCGGCCTCGGCATGGTCGGGCTCGGCCGGTACGCGAACGAGTGCTTCCCGCCGTTCGTCGCCGCCGGCGAGCTCCTCCACCGCGCCCGACGCTGGGTGCGGGTCACCGCGTTCGGCGCCGCCGTCGTGGGCCAGGCCGTGTGCGCGTGGTGGGTGGTCCACTCGCACTACCTCCCCTGACACCCGAGGAGGAGGTCCGAACGGCTTGGGCGCTGCTCACGCCCCCTGCAGGTTCGCCGGGCGGCACAGCATCTGCTGTCCGCCGCTCGCCAGCAGCTGTCCGTCCGCTGCCCACACCGAGACCGCGCTCGAGACCAGCCCGTCGCGCGCGACGGGCGACCGTCCCTCGACGAGCAGCCACGGTGACTCGGGCGCGCAGGCGTGAAAGCGCGCCGTGACATCGATGCTCGGTGCGTAGTACGGCATGTTGCTCGCGTAAGCGCGCACGGCGGCGGGCCACCCCACCGTGTCCAGGAGCAACAGGGCGCGCCCGGCGTCGACGAACGGATCCTCGAACCGGTCGCGAGGGACGTAGCGGTACCACGACCGGAAGGTCGGCTCGCCCGGCTCGCGCTCCTCCCAGTTGTCGACCCATTCGAGGGGCCGTTCGTCGAAGTTGCTCCAAAACGCGTGGTACGGGCCCCGCTCGTCCTCCCCGAGCCGCTCCCGGACACTGGGCAGGCTCTCGGGCGGCGCAACGTCGGGTATGGGCGCAGCGTGGTGCTCGAGGCCGTCGACGTCGCCGACGATCCACGCCAGGGCTTCGATGATGGGCTTGCCCGCTTGCGTCATGGAGACGGCGATCGACGCGGCGCGCCGGGAGGCGCGGATCGTGCGGACGTCGAGGTCGACGACATCGAAGTCGGCGACTCCCAGGAAGTGGCACGAGAACGTCGCCGGCCGATGCAACGGCGTGTGCGCGCCGGCGGCGCGGAGCGCGATGACGGCGAGGTATCCGCCGTTCGGCCCCCAGATCTCCCAGTCGCGCGACAGCCGCGCCCGGTACCGCCCGTCGGACCCCTCGATCGCAGTGTCAGCCGCCAGATCGCCCATCGCCCCCTCATCCTCACCTGCGCGGGCGCGCCGGCGCTGGAATTAACCATTTGGCGTCATCTACGCACGTCATAGGTATGCAGGCGACGCCAGAAAGGGAGAGCTAGAGGTCGAGCGTGTCGCGGGTCACCACCGCGGCCCGGCGGATCGCCTTGGCCTTGGTCCGGATGAGCACGTCGCGAGGCGCGAGCAGGATCATGTCTGTGTAGCGCTTCACCTCTTCCTGGAGCGCGGCGGGCGGCACCACACTCGACACGAGGCCGAGCGCCTGTGCCTCGTGCGCCTCGACGACGCGGCCGGTGAAGCACAGCTCCCGCGCCAGCCCCCCGCCGACGATGTCGTGCAGCGGCCCGTACACGACGTCGCCGAACTCGATCTCGGGGTGCGAGAACCGGGCCGTGTCGGCGGCGACGCGGATGTCGCACATGACGGCGAGGTCAAACCCGCCCCCGATCGCCGGTCCGTTGATCGCGGCGACGAGCGGCAACGGGAACTGGAGCACGGTTGCGTGGAAGCGGTCGCTCGACGCCCACAGGCGGTCGGCCAGCTCAGGCTGTTGGAACTCGCGCAGGTCGAAGCCCGCGCTAAAAACGTCACCGGCGGCGGTGACGACGACCGCCTTCACTGCGTCGTCGCCCGCGAGCTCGTCGAGCGCGTCCGAAAGCTCGTCGCGCAGCGCGATCGACAGTGCGTTCTTCTTGTCGGCCCGGTTGAGCGTCAGCGTGGCGACGCCGTCGATAGGCGCCGTTCGCAGCAGGAGCTGGTCGCTCATCGCCCTTCCTGGCGCTGTCGCAAGCGGTAGCCTGACGGGCCGTCAGATCGGGCGGAGGTGAGCGTCGGTGAGCGTCCGCGGCGACCTCGAATGGGGCACGACACCCCGGCTGTTGCACAGCTCTTCGGAGCGCTTCTCGGCACGAGAGGCGATCGTAGACGTGAGCGACGACCGGACCATTTCCTTCGCCGGGCTCGCGACGGCAGCGCACGACGCCGCGCGCGCGTTCCTGGCACTCGGAATCGAGCGGGGTGACCGGGTCGCGATCTGGGCGCCCAACGTGTGGGAGTGGGTCGTCGCCGCCCTCGGCCTGCATTCGGCCGGGGGCGTGCTCGTCCCCCTCAACACCCGCTTCAAGGGCCGGGAGGCCGCGTACATCCTCGGCAAAGCGCGTGCCAAGGCGCTTGTGACGATCACAGGCTTCCTCGATACCGACTACGTCACGCTCCTCCGTGATGCCGTCGACGTGGAAGCGGAGCTGCCCGACCTCGAGGCGATCGTCGTGCTGCGGGGCGCCGAGCCCGAGGGGACCCGGTCGTGGACCGAGTTCCTCGCCACCGGCGCGATGGTCGACGACGCGCTCGTCGAAGCGCGCGCGCAGGCGGTCGAGCCCACCGACCTGTCCGACATCCTGTTCACGTCGGGCACGACCGGGAACCC
>JBKPDN010000308.1:0-3756 GCA_046727875.1 Actinomycetota bacterium
CACGCCACAGCACTCGTCGGCAGCGTCAGATGTGTATAAGAGACAGGGCTACAGGTCGATCGCGGGGACGTCAATGGCCACGCCGCACGTTTCGGCAGCGGCCGCGCTCCTGATGGCGGCGGCCGGCTGTGATGACAGCCACGTGAAGACTCGACTCAAGGCGACGGCCACCAACCTCGGGCCTGCCACTCAATTCGGAGCCGGGCTCGTCAACCCGCTGGCAGCGGGCACCACATGCTGACCAGCGCTCAGCTGCGCCCGTAGAAGACGCGCTCCACGACGCGGCGCGCCCGGCGCGTCACCCTCCGGTAGTCGTCGCGTAGGCCGGCCTGGGGCCGCTCGACGTAGCCCATGAGCCGCGCCAGCCGGGTCGCGGCACGCCCGTCGGTCGGAAGCGCGTCGCCCGGCGCCCCCGTGAGGAGATAGCGCGCGTTGCGGGCACGCTCGCAGAACCGGTACGCGTCCTGGAGGGCGTCGGCGTCGCCCGGCTCGAGCAGGCCGGCGGCGCGGAGCCGGTCCAGCGCGTCGATCGTCGATGTCACCCGGATCTCCGGATGGCGCGCGCCGTGCTGCAGCTGGAGGAGCTGCACCGTGAACTCGACGTCGGACAACGACCCGCGGCCCAGCTTCAGGTGGAACCGCGGATCCTCGTTCGGCGGGATGCGTTCCCGTTCGATGCGGGCCTTCATGCGCCGGACCTCGCGCACACCGTCGTCAGGGAACGGGTCGCGGTAGACGAACGGCTCGATCAGCGCCGCGAAGCGGCCGGCCACGGCCGCGTCGCCCGCCACGGCGCGTGCCTTGAGGAGCGCCTGGAACTCCCAGGTCTGTGCCCACCGCTCGTAGTACGCCTCGAAGCCCGACAGGCTGCGGGCGAGCGGGCCCTTCTTGCCTTCGGGCCGGAGGTTCGCGTCGATGCGGAACGTCTGACCTTCCGGCGTGATCCCGCCGAGCGCGTGCATGAGCTCCTCGGCGATCTTCTCTGCTGCGGTGAAGTCGTCGGCGTCCTCGCCCGCGTAGACGAACAGCACGTCGAGGTCGGACGCGTAGCTGAGCTCGGCGCCACCGAAGCGCCCCAAGCCGATGACCGCGAACGGCAGCGGCGGCTGGAGGGCATGCAACGCGGCCTCGAAGCACGCGTCGCCGAGCCCGGCGAGCTCGCGCTCGGCCGCCTCGATCGACGCGAAGCCCAGCACGTCGCGGGCGGCGATGCGCAGCACCTCGCGCCGCTTGAAACGGCGGAGCCCGACGCGACGCTCCTCGACGCTCGCCCGCCACGTGAGTGTGCCGAGCGCCTCCTCGACCAGCTCGTCGCGCGACTTCTCCCGGGACAGGGCCTCGTCGTCGCCGAGTACCTCGACGAAGTCGGGTTGGCGGCGCAGGGCGTCGCCGAGCAGGCGGCTGGAGCCGAGGAGCCGGCTCGTGCGCTCCGCCGCGCTCGGCGCCTCCCGGAAGATGCGTGCCAACGATTCCGAGCGGGCGTCGCCTTCCGCGAGCCGGCGCAGCTGCAGGAGCCCGAGGTCGGGGTCGGGTGTTGACGACAGCCAGCCCAGGATCACGGGCAGCAACTGCTGCATGACGCGCGAGCGGCGCGTCAGGCCCTGGGTGAGCTCGCGCAGCGCGGCTCGTGTCCGCTCGACGTCGAGGAAGCCGAACGCAGCCAGGCGTTCCTCGACCGCCTCGGGGGTGAGCGGCCCCGCGCCGGCGAGCGTGTCCAGCAGCGGCGCGAAGAACACCCGCTCGTGAATCGCCCGTACACGGCCCTGGTAGGCGCGGTGGTCGGCCTCGAACTGGTCGAGCGCGGACTCGTCGCCGCGGTCGCGGTAGCCGAGTACGCGGGCGAGACGAGTGCGGGCGCCGAGGTCTGTCGGCACGGTGTGGGTCTGCTGCTCGTCCTGGAGCTGGAGGCGGTGCTCGACTGTGCGCAGGAACTGGTACGCGTCGTCGAGCTGCTGCGCGTCGTCGGCTTCGATGTAGCCGCCCGCGGACAGCTGCGCGAGCGCGTCGAGCGTGCTGGCCGAGCGCACGGAGGGGTCGTGACGTCCGTGCACGAGCTGGAGGAGCTGCACCGCGAACTCGATGTCTCGGATGCCGCCCCGCCCTTGCTTCACCTCGCGGTCGGCGAGTCCCCGCCGTCTCATCTCTCCCTCGGTGCGTGCTTTCATCGCCCGCACCGACCGGACCGCGTCGGGGTCGAGGACGTCGGGCCACACGAACGGCTGGATCAGCTCGACGAACCGCCGGCCGAGCTCGGTGTCGCCCGCGACCGGCCGGGCCTTGATGAGCGCCTGGAACTCCCACGCCTGTGCCCAGCGCTCGTAGTACGCGGCAAAGGCGTCGAGCCCGCGCGACAAGGAGCCCGACCGGCCCTCCGGGCGCAAGGCCACGTCCGTGCGGAACACGATTCCGTCGCCGGTCGGCTCGCTCATCGTCGTGAGCAGCGCCCGGGCCGCGCGCTCGGCAGCAGCGCCGTCCCCGTCGTGCACGAACAGGACGTCGACGTCGCTGGCGTAGTTGAGCTCACGGCCGCCGAGCTTCCCCATCCCGATGACGGCGACCGGTACGTCCGGCCCGACGAGATCGAGCGCACGGCGTAGGCACACCTCGGCGAGCGCGGCGAGCTCGCGGCCGACGGCGGGAAGGTCGGCGGCGCCGAGGAGATCACGCGCCGCGATGCGGAGGAGCTCGCGCCGCTTCCAGCGGCGGAGCGCGCCGCTGCCGTCCTCCGCGCCGTCGAGATACTCCGCCGCCGACTCGTGGTATTCGGCGAGGCCACGCTCGTGGGCGAACCCGTCGGCGTCGCGTAACGGGTCGAGGAGCGACGGGTCGATCGTGAGCGCGGTCGACAACGAACGCGACGCCGCGCTCAACGCGACGACGGCGTCACGAAGCAGCGCGTTGTCGCCGAGCTCGTCGGCCAGCTCCGGGTGCTCGTCGAGCAGGCGCCCGAGCAGCGCCCGGGCGGCCGCCGGGTCGGCGGACCGCTCGACCGCCTCGGTCAGCGCAGGGTCGTCGAGCACCGTCGGGGCCACCAGTCCAGGGTCGCCCACGGATCCGGGACGCGAGGTCCGATTCGTGACTACTGTGCGGCAGTTCCCGACTGCCCAGGGGTGGACGCGATGCGGAGCTCTCGGTTCTTGGTCGGCGCGAGTGGTTTCCTCCTCGCGAGTGGGTTTCTCGCCCTGACGGTGGGGACGGCGGGCGCCCAGTCGACCTCGCAGACTCTCACGTTCACCGGCGCGGCGCAGGGCTTCACGGTCCCAGCCAACGTGTGCCAGATCGCAGTCGACGCCTTCGGCGCCGGGGGCGGCGACGGCGGCGGGACAGTCGGAGCTCGCGGCGTAGCGGGACTGGGTGGTCGGGCAACCGGGCCGCTTGCCGTCACGCCCGGGGAGACGCTTGTCGTGACCGTGGGGGGCCGGGGAGTCGACGGCAACTCGGGCGCCGGTCCCGTAGGCGGATTCAACGGCGGTGGTGACGGGGGCGACGGCAACAGCGCCGCCGGAGGATCCGGGGGCGGCGCCTCCGACGTCAGCCGGGGCGGCACGGCGCTGATCGTCGCGGGAGGCGGCGGGGGCGGCGGCGCGGGGAGCGCCGGCGCAGCCGAGGGTGATGGCGGCGGCGGAGGAGGTACCGGCACCGACGGCGCGAGCATCCCGTCCGGTGCCGGTGGTGGCCTCGCCGGCGGGAACGGCGGCACGGGCGGCGTCGCCTCCGGCGCCGGCGCCACCGCGGGAACCAACGGCGGGCCCGGGA
>JBKPDN010000309.1:0-1677 GCA_046727875.1 Actinomycetota bacterium
GACCACAACTTCGGCTGTTTCCCGATGGTGCCGTGGGCGGGACGCGTCCGTCACGGCAGCTTCGACTTCGAGGGACAGCGGTACCAGCTCCCGCTCAACAACCCGCCCCACGCCATCCACGGCACCGTGCGCGATCACCCGTGGCACGAGGACGGCGAAGGCGTGATCTCGGCTCTGCTCGAGCCGCCGTGGCCGTTCGGCGGACGGGTGGTCCAGCGGTTCGCGCTCGCGCCGAACGCGCTCCACCTCACGATGGAGGTGCACGCCGCCGACGCGCCCATGCCGGTGTCGTGCGGATGGCACCCGTGGTGGAACCGGCGGCCGCAGCGCGGCGACCAGCTCACGGTCGAGCTCCACGCGCAGGCCATGTACCGGCGTGACGGGGACGGGATCCCGAACGGCGAGCTCGAGCCGCCCGGGCCTCACCCGTGGGACGACTGCTTCACGCGCCTCGGCGACCCGCCCGCGGTCCTGCAGTGGCCCGGCGCCGCCACGGTCACACTCGAGACGCCGTGCCCGTGCGTCGTCGTGTTCGACGAGCCGCGGCACGCCATCTGCGTCGAGCCGCAGACGGGCCCGCCCGACGCGTTCAATCTCGCCCCGACGGTGGTTCGCCCCGGTGAGCCGCTGGTCGCCACCGCGACCTGGTCGTGGCGACTCGAGAACGGGTAGAGCCGACAGGTAGGACAACCGGCAGGAGGTGACCGATGGTGACCGCGCTCTCCGACGACGACATCGCCGCGATCGACGCGTACTGGCGCGCCGCCAACTACCTCACGGTCGGTCAGATCTACCTCTCCGACAACGCGCTGCTGCGCGAGCCGCTGAAACGCGAGCACATCAAGCCCCGCCTGCTCGGGCACTGGGGGACATCGCCGGGCCTGAGCCTCATGTACGCGCACCTGAACCGCGTCATCCGCGACCGCGACGCCGACGTCATCTTCATCACCGGTCCCGGGCACGGAGGGCCGGCGATCCTCGCCAACGTGTACCTCGAAGGCACGTACAGCGAGGTCTACCCGGCGGTCTCGACCGACCAAGACGGCATGCACCGCCTGTTCCGCCAGTTCTCGACGCCAGGCGGGGTGCCGAGCCACGTGAGCGTTCCCACGCCCGGCTCGATCCACGAGGGGGGTGAGCTCGGCTACGCGCTCGTGCATGCGTTCGGCGCCGCGTTCGACAACCCGGACCTCGTCGTGGCGTGCATGGTCGGCGACGGCGAGGCCGAGACCGGTCCGCTGTCGGGCTCCTGGCAGGGGATCGACTTCCTCAATCCGGTGCGCGACGGGGCCGTTCTGCCCGTGCTCCATCTCAACGGCTACAAGATCTCCGGACCGACCGTGTTCGGGCGAGCCACCGACGATGCCGTCGCATCCGTGCTCGACGGCTACGGGTACGACGTCCACTTCGTCGAGGGCGACGACCCGCCTGCTGTGCACCGCGACCTCGCGTCGACACTCGACCGCTGCTTCGACGCGATCCGTGTGATCCAGGACGGCGCGCGAGCCCACGGTTTCGGCGCCCGCCCGCGGTGGCCCGCGATCGTGCTGCGCACCCCCAAGGGCTGGACCGGCCCCAAGGTCGTCGACGGAATGCCCGTCGAGGGCACGTTCCGTGCCCACCAGGTGCCGCTCGCCAACGTGCGCGACAACGCCGACCACCTCCAGCAGCTCGAAG
>JBKPDN010000310.1:0-5315 GCA_046727875.1 Actinomycetota bacterium
CCAGAAGAACGAGTGCCACGAGTCCGGCGGGTTCACAAGATTGGACACGCCCACCAACACGATCGCACCGATGATGATCCCGCCACACGTCCTGTAGACCACATTGCGACGTTGCTTTGCCGGCGTCATGGGCGCACCGCCCGTCTTGGGGAACAGGTAGAGAGCGAAGACGGCAAGCAAGCTGAACAACACGAACGCGCAGGCCAGGTGCACGCGTCCCACGACCTGCTCGCTTTGCGTGGCGGTGGACGCGTCACTCGTCGTCGGGAAAAACGCGACGCCGAACGCGACGATGGCGGCGAGCGAGCTCAACTTGTTGTCGAGGTTGAAACCCGGTAGGGGCTTGTAGTTGTAGGACAGGAAGAAGACGGCGAGCGCGCACAGGGCACCGACGAAGACGTCGCCCATGCGGGTGTGGTAGTAGGCGCTGATGGAGGTCTCGAGCTCGTCACCGCTCAAGATGCGGTTGCCGAGGACGAGCACGAACGGCAACAGGACCGCGATGACTCCAACGATTTGCTGGAGGTGGGTGTACGCGGCCGCGAGTGCGCTATCGCTTGCGTAGACCTGCGCTTCTCCGAGCTTGTCGGCAGTGACATTCGGATCACTGCTGGCTTCTGCGGATTCAAAGGCGGCAGCGCTCTTCTGCGCCAGACGCCCAGATTCCGAAGCGTGGTCTTCGCTTCCCGGGTCACCGCCCTCGACCATGCGTAGCCTCCCGCTCGGTCGTCCCGGAAGCCCAAACGGTATATCCCGAGGTGACACCGGCGACGGATGTCGCCTGTGCGCGAACAGATCACGCCCCGCTGAAGTAATCGGACAGAACAGCGTCGATGACCTCGTGGGCGCGGCCATTACGGCAAGCTGCTCCGGTGAGCGTCCCCGGCTGGAGGGAAGCAACGCGAGCTCACGTAAGGTCGGAGGCTTCTGTCGGCGCGGCGGAGGCATAGCCGTCGGGATGGCCGGCGTGCCACCGCCAGGCGCTGGCGACGATATCCGTCAGATCGCGCAGGGCCTCCCAGCCGAGCAGTTCGCGGGCGAGGGTGTTGTCCGCGTACAGGCCGACGGGGTCCCCGGCCCGTCGGGGGGCGTCCGCCGCGGGAACCGGCCGACCGGCCTCGGCTGCCGCCGCTGCAAGCACCTCGCGGACCGACGTGCCGACGCCAGTGCCAACGTTGACCGTCGCGGTCTCGCCTCCTTCAGCGAGGAAGTCGAGCGCTCGCACGTGGGCGTCTGCCAGATCGTCGACGTGGATGTAATCGCGGACGGCCGTCCCGTCGGGAGTGGGGTAGTCGGTGCCAAACACGCGCACGGGGGGACGCCGGCCGAGCAACGCCTGCATGGTGAGGGGGATGAGGTTCAACGTGACCGTGGAGTCCTCGCCGATCGAGCCGTCCTCGGAGGCACCGGCGGCATTGAAGTACCGCAGGCTTACCGAGCGCATCCCGTGGCAACGGTCGTACCAGCGCAGCATCCGCTCGACGAACGCCTTGCCCTCCCCATACGGGCTCTCGGGCCGTACTGGCTGGTCCTCGCCGACCGGGACTCTCTCGGGCGTGCCGTACACCGCGCACGACGACGAGAACACCAGGCGGTCCACCCCGCAGCGGTGCAGGGTGTCGATCAGCCGGGCGCTGCCAGCGACGTTGTTGATGAAGTAGCGGCCAGGCTCGAGCATCGACTCTCCAGCCGCCTTGTACCCGGCGAAGTGCACGACCGCCTCGACATCGTGCTCGGCGACGATCGAGGCGACCAGGCGGTCGTCGGCAATGTTGCCGACGACCAGTGCAGCGTCACCGACGGCGGCGGCGTGGCCGGACTCCAGCGAGTCGAGCACCACGACTGGCCAACCCTGCTCCCGGAGCAAGCGGACCGTGTGGGACCCGATGTAGCCGGCACCGCCGGTGACAAGGATGGTCATACACGAGTCTCGCGTGCAGGACTCGTCGACCCCTGTGCCGTTCGGCGCTCAGGTCTCAGTACGGGAGGTCTTCCGGTCGGCAGTTCCGGTAGTCGGGCTCCAAGTGAGTTTCGAGCTGAACGGCCCTGATCGTGGTCCGTCGTTGCAGCAGCGCCTTGGCGATTCGGTGCATGCCGTCCATCACCCGACCGTCGAACCCGAGGATGATCGGATAAGACAAGTCCACCTCCTCGATCAGCCGAGCATGGTCCACCACCTTCCGCACCGTCGGTCGCTCGAGCTGGTCGTCGAACCAGTAGACGGAGTCGATCTCCTCGATCGATGCCACGTCCACGTCTCTCACCGGCAATGCGCTACCTAGCTCGATCAGCCGGTCGACGTCCCAGGCGTCAAGGCCGTGCTCCCCGGGCCAGAAGTGGTACTGCTTTCGCACCTACGCAGTATCGCTCCCGAGGCGCCGCTCTGAGCCAGGGCGAAGCAATCCCCTGCCACAGAACGCCGGGACGCGGGGTCCAGAGGACTCCCATCGCGCGGAAGACTCTCGGGATCACGCCGCGCGGCCGTGATCGGCGAGAACCGCGTCGATGACCTCGCGTGCGCCGTATCGCCATCCGACCCGGCGTGCGGCGGCCTTCGCGTCCGCACTTCCTTCCTTCTCCTGGACGAGCGTGATGAGAGCCTTCCAGAGTGCCCATCCGCGTCCACGGGCCCAGGTTGCGCTGTCGAAAGGAAGGCCGCGTCGAAACACGTCTCGGCTCTCGCCGGTGAAGAAGGTCCAGGCCATCACCAGATCGCAGGCGGGGTCCCCAACGGCGGCGCACCCGAAGTCGATGACCGCGCGCAGGCGCCCCTCTGCGACGAGCACGTTCGAGGCGGCGACGTCTCCGTGCACCCACATCGGCGGCCGATCCCACGCGCTGGCGAGGGCTGCGTCCCACACCTCGGTCGCAGCCTTCGCGTCGATCTCATCGGCCAGCAGCTGGATCGACGTTCGCGACTGCGCGTCGTAGGTGTCGAGCGGGCCGCCACGGAAGAAGTTGTGTGCCCCAGGCGGCGGTCCTCCGCTCGCATCGATCGCGTACAGCGCGGCGAGGAACCCCGTGAGGTCGGCCGCGAACACCGTGAGGTTCGCGATCCGATCCACGCTCGCGTGATCGCCCGCGATCCACCGGTAGATCGACCACGGCCTGGGGAACTCGCGGCCGGGCCGTCCCACGGCCACCGGCTCCGGGATCGGCAGCGGCAGCTGGGGAGCGAGGATCGGCAACCAACGATGCTCCTTCTCGACCTGTGCCACGTACGCGTCGGCGCTCGGGAGGCGCACGGCCAGCTCGTCGCCAAGACGGAAGGTCGTGTTGTCCCACCCGTCGAGCGCGACGGGCGCGACCGGGAGATCGGCCCACTGCGGAAATTGTGTGGCGACCAGCCGCGCTGCGACGGCCGGCGTGATGTCCCCCTTCTTCATGCCGACGATCTTCCCTCGATCGCCAAGGAGGTCGATCTCGAATAACTGGCGCCCGGGGCGGGTCGACAGTGGTCTGCGCAAGGTCGCGCTCCGTGCGCGGAAAATAGGGACCGAAGACTCTGACGTGGCGGGGGTGACATATCACAGGATGCCCCCCTATGCGCCGGTGTGGTCGTGCGAAACGGGTCAAGAGGGCACTGCGGGCCGGTGCCGTGTTCGTCGTCGCGGCCGGGCTCGTCGGCGTCCCGGTGACGACGGGAAGCGCGGCGGCGACGGATGCGCTCCAGCGGCGAACCCAGGCGCAGCTCGCGTCGTTCACGAATTGGTTGGCCGCCGGCGGGCAGGCGGGACACGGCTACATCGGAGAGGTCGGATGGCCGGCGGATGACGCGCGGTGGGCGGCGCTCGCCAGCGCCTGGTACCGGCAGGCCGATCAAGCCTGGCTCTGGGTGTCGGGGTGGGCCGCGGGCGAATGGTGGCCGTCGAGCTATCCACTCGCGATCTACAGCGCCGACGGCAACACGCTCACCGGCCCGCGCCCCCAAGCGGCCATCGTGGAAGCGCAGGCGTACCGGAAGCGCAGCGTGAACATGGCGGGCGCGGAATTCGGCGCGCCGAGCCCCACCCAGGCGATGAGCACGACATTCTCGAGCGCGCGCTCCGGCGCGGTCGGCGTCGACTATCGCTGGCCGAACCCCTCCTCGTTCACATACCTCGCAGCGCGCGGGATCACCACCGTCCGTGTGCCATTCCGATGGGAACGCATCCAGCCCGTCGTCGGCGGTCCCCTCGCGTCAGCCGAGCTCACCCGCCTCGCCTCGACGATCGACGCTGCACACGCCGCCGGCCTCGAGGTGATCATCGACCTGCACAACTACGGCGCCTACTGGGCCGCCGACCAATGGGGCACGGGCTGGCGCAAACCGTTGAGCCTCACCGGCTGGCTGCGCGCCGACCACCTCGCCGACGTCTGGCGGCGGCTCTCCGAGGCCCTTGCCGGACGACCCGGTCTCATCGGCTACGGAATCATGAACGAACCAGTGTCGCTGCCGGGCGGCGCGGCGACCTGGGAGCGCGCGAGCCAGCTCGCCGTCAGCGCCATCCGTTCCCGCGGCGACGCGACCAACGTGATGGTCGAGGGATACGACTGGTCGGGCCCGGCGTCGTTCGCCACCGAACACCCGGGCGGGCCCTGGATCGCCGACCCTGCCGGTCACACCTTCTACGAGGCGCACCACTACTTCGACTGCGATGGCTCCGGCAAGTACGCGAGTGGCTACGACGCGACGGTCAGCTGCGCAGCCGCACAAGGCTGGTAGCCCCGAAGGCAGCGCACAGACCGCCGTCGGACCGTGACGACCTCCGGTCGGCGCGGCTGCACGCAGGCTGCCACGCCTAGTGTGCGTCTCGGTGCGCCAGTTGATGTTCGTCGAGGCGGGCCGAGTCGAGTGGCGTGAGGCTCCGGATCCCGAGCTCAGTGATCCCGCCGGGGCGATCGTGCGCCCCCTTGCCGTTGCTCGTTGTGACATTGATCTACCGATGGCGGCGGAGGGCTTGTTTCCCGGGCCGTTTGCCGTCGGGCACGAGACGGTCGCCGAGGTCGTCGCGGTCGGCGACGCTGTGTCGCGCCGCAGCACCGGCGACCGGGTCGTGGTTCCGTTCCAGGTGTCGTGCGGTTCGTGCGAAGCCTGCCGCGCCGGGCACTTCGGTGGATGCCGCACCTACCGAGCACCAGCCGGCGGCGCCTTCGGTTTCGGCGCCGCGGGAGGCGGCCACGGCGGCGCCGTGGCGGACCTTCTGGCCGTTCCTGTCGCCGACCATCTCCTTGTGCCCGCACCCGATCGATTCCCCGCCACGATGCTGTGCACGCTGCCCGACAACGTCGTCGATGGTTACCGGACGGTGGGCCCACAGCTCGCCGAGCGGCCC
>JBKPDN010000311.1:0-6753 GCA_046727875.1 Actinomycetota bacterium
CGGCCGCCACGGCGGCGGCGGCGCCGATCGCGATGACGCGCGGCAGCCGGGAGCGACGCCGCGCCCGGGCCTTCGCCATGTCGGGCGAGAGAACGTCCTCCCAGAAGCGGGGCGGAGCCTCGTGGGTCGGAAGCTGCCGGAGCGCGTCGCGCGCGTAGGCGACGTCCTCGAGCTCGGCGCGCCATTCGGGCGACGCCTCGAGGTAGCCGTCGACGGCCTGACGATCGGCGGCGTCGAGCTCGCCGTCGAGGTAGGCAGAGAGCCGGTCGTCGGGCGGCCCCACACTCATGCCGTCTCTCCCGTGCTCACGAGGGCGTCGCGCAAGAGGCGGCGGCCCCGGTGGATCCTCGACCGGACCGTCCCGACGGGAACGCCGAGCGACTCTGCGATCTCCTCGTACGGGAGATCGCTCACATCGCAGAGGACGACCGCGGCGCGGAACTCGTCCGGCAACGACGCCAATGCGGCCTGGACCTCGTCGGAGAACCCGGTGGCGACCTCGTCGGCAGCGGGGGCGGGCGGGACGACCCAGTCGGGGTCTTCGGGGAACGCGTCGGCGGGGCGCCGCTTGCGGCGCCGCACCTCGTCCAGGAACACGTTCGTCACGATCCGGGCCAACCAACCTTGCAGTGATCCCGGCTGGTAGCGCTCGAGGCCCTTGCGGACCCGCAGCAGCGCTTCCTGGACGAGATCCTGCGCATCGCTGTCGTTGCCGGCCAAGCGGAATGCGACGTTGTAGAGAAAGCGCCCGTGATCACGGGCGACCTCCTCCCACGTCGGGACCCCGCCGGCCATCACGAAGAACGACGCGGAGAGGGTCCCGGGTTCCCGGCGGAGGCGCCGGGGAGAAGGGCTAGCTCGCCGGGTTGTCCTTGGCCGGGCCGTCCTTCTCCGGCTTGTCCTCGTCGGCGGCCTTGTCGCCGTCGTTGATCCCCTTCTTGAACTCCCTCGAGGCCTGGCCCATCGAGCGGGCGAGCTTCGGGAGCCGGGTGCTGCCGAACAGCACCAAGACGATCACGAGGATGATGATCAGTTCGGTCGGGCCCAGGTTCATGCGACGTGCCCTTTCCGAATGGGGGCTCGACCCAGAGGTTATCCCCTCGATGTCGGTCGGCGATCGTCACGCGACGGCGACCATTAGGTCGCGACGGCGGCGGCTTTGCCGACCGCCGGCGCAGGAGCCGGAGCTCGCGACGGCGACCCTTAGGTCGCGACGAGCGCGTGCGCCAGGAGCTCGACGTCGTCGGGCGTCGTGACCGAGAACGGCAGCGGGCCAGCCCCGACGATGAGAGTCTCGACCCCGAGCGCGTCCCACTCGTCACGGGCCGCGCGGACGTCGTCGACGGTCCCGACCAGTCGGCCCTCGCGCCATTCGTCGAGCGTGCCGGTCACGACGCCCGCCGGCATGAGGGCGCGCATGCGGGCGAAGCGTCGCTCGAGATCGGCGTGGTCCTCACCGCACAGTGCGTAGAGGCCGAGTGAGCGCCACACCGTCGCGGGGTCGCGCCCGACCTTGTCGCACGAGCGCTCGAGGACGTCGAGACGATCGCGGTACCCGTCGGGAGTCCACACCCAGCACGTGTTCCATCCGTCGGCGTGCTCGACGGCAAGCTGGATGAGCCGGTCCCCCTTCCCGCCCACGAAGACGGGTGGGCGAGGCTGCTGCAGGGCGGGAGGCTGGTTCACCGCGCCGGCGGCACGGTGATAGCGGCCGTCGTACGTGAGTGGCCCGCCGCCGAGCAGACCGCGGACCACGTCGACGGCCTCCGCCAGACGCGCGAGCCGCTCACCGGGGGACGGGAAGGCGAGGCCGACAGCCTCGTACTCCGGCGCGTACCAGCCCGCGCCGAGACCGACATCGAGCCGGCCGCCGCTGATGCGGTCGAGCGTGGCGAGCGCCTTGGCCAGCACGGACGCGGGCCGGAGCGCCTCGCACGCGACGAGCGTGCCGAGCCGGGGCCCGGTGACCGTGCGCGCGAGGGCGGCGAGCGTCACGAGCGGCTCGTAGATGCCATGCGGGTCCGTCGTCCCGCCGTACTTCGCGATGTCGAGGAACAGGTGGTCGGAGAGCCACAACGAGTCGAAACCGAGTGCCTCGGCCTGCTGGGCGTGGTCGAGGAGGGTGTCCCACCGCAGCGGCGACTCGCCGGGCACCGAGTAGTCGTACTGGGGCAGGGCGAGGCCGATCCGCATTTCACAACTCCGTGTCGCCGTCTCTTGTCGCCGTCGCAGGCTCCGGCTTTGCGGCGGCGGTCGGCGGAGCCGCCACCGTCGCCGTCGCAGGCTCCGGCTTTGCGGCGGCGGTCGGCAAAGCCGCCGTCCCCGCGGAGCCTACGTGCGTGCGGGCGGGCGGCGGCTCCCTAACCTGGGCCGGTGCTCGAGTGCGTGCCGAACGTGTCGGAGGGCCGGCGCCCTGAGGTCCTCGACCGCCTCTCGGCGGCGTGCGGGCCCTGCCTGCTCGACGTGCACGTCGACGCCGACCACAACCGGTCGGTGTTCACGCTCGCGGCGGCGACGTCCGACGAGATCGAGCACTGCGCGGTGCAGCTCGCGGAGGCGGTCGTGCGTGACGTCGACCGGTCTTGGCGCGACGGCGTGCATCCGCGTCTGGGCGTCCTCGACGTGGTCCCGTTCGTGGCACCCTCCGGGACACCTGACGCGCGGGCGAGCGCCGTGCGGACTGCGCAGTACTTCGCGGGGTGGCTGGCCGACGCCCATGACGTGCCGACGTTCCTGTACGGCGACGCCGATCCCGACGAGACCCCGCTCCCCCGCCTGCGGCGGGACGCGTTCGTGCGGCGGGCGCCGGACTTCGGCCCCGCCGAACCGCACCCCACCCTGGGCGCGACGGCAGTGGGGGCCCGGCCCATCCTCGTTGCGGTCAACTGCGAGCTCAATCGGAACGACGTCGACCTCGCGCGCCGGATCGCGCACGACGTGCGCGAGAGCGGAGGCGGGTTCAACGGTGTGCGCGCTCTCGGCTTCGACTTGGCATCACGTCGAACGGCGCAGGTGTCGATGAACCTCACCGACCTGTCCGCGACCGGGCTCGAGGAGGCCTGCGCCCAGGTGGCGCGCCTGGCCCGGGCCGAGGGAGCTGACGTGGCGCGGATCGAGCTGGTCGGCCTCCTGCCGCGGGACGAGCTCGAGCACTGCGGTCCCGCGTTCCGCCGGCGCGCCGGCATCGGCGACGAGCAGACGATCGAGGGACGGTTGGAACACCGCTGACGCGGCCCTCCCAACGGCGGAACGTGTGTCGCGTCAGGCGGTGAGCGCCCGGCGCTGGCGCTCGAGCGCCCGCTGCCGGCGCACCCGGCGCCGCTCCCGCTCGGAGAGGCCGCCCCAGATGCCGAACTTCTCGCCGTGACTCAGGGCGTACTCGAGGCACTCGACCCTGACCTCACAGCCGCGGCACACACCCTTGGCCTCCCGGGTCGAGGCGCCCCGCTCCGGGAAGAAGAGATCGGGATCGACTCCCAGGCAGTTGGCCCGCTCCTGCCAACGGCGTTGCTCGGCACCACTGGTGGCGGCCGGACCGACCTCGCGGCCTTCTGATCGCATGAACTCTCGCATCGGCGAACCCCCTCTGCTCTGCCACGCCGGGCGAGCCCGCCCGACCCGGAATGACGCCGATGGAATTACAACGGTGTTACTCTGACCCGTCCTGCCCCGGGGCGCAAGGGGAAATGTGTCCGGAGCCGGTCCGGTTCGTCCCGTTTCTGGGCGGTATCGACGGCTCTAGGCTCGCATTCATGACAACGGCGCTCGAAGCGGTGCAGGGCGATATCACCCGCGAGACCGTCGACGCCATCGTGAACGCCGCCAACTCGGGCCTGGCACGCGGAGGCGGCGTGTGCGGGGCGATCTTCGCGGCGGCAGGCCCGGAGCTCGACGGGGCCTGCGCCGAGCTCGGCGGCTGCCCCACCGGCGACGCCAAGGCGACACCGGGCTTCCGGCTCCCCGCCCCCTGGATCATCCACGCCGTCGGCCCCGTCTGGCACGGCGGCGACGCCGGCGAGCCCGATCTCCTCGCCTCCGCCTACCGCCGCTCCCTCGCCGTGGCCGACGAGATCGGCGCCAGCTCGATCGCCTTCCCCGCCGTCTCGACCGGCATCTACGGCTACCCGCTCGCGGCAGCGACCGACATCGCCGTCCACACCTGCCAGACCGCCGACACCGCGGTCGAGCTCATCCGCTTCATCTGCTTCGATCAGCGGACGCTCGCGACCTACCAAGACGCACTGGGCGAATAGCGGTGCCGGGGGCCCCCGCCCTACACACTCAGCTGGCGCGGCGGCTTTCGCGCTTCTGTTCCAGGAAGTCGACGAGGACGTAGTCGCCGAGGGTGTCGGGCGTGGTGAAGAAGGCGCGGCCTTTGTTCATGCGCATCATGCGCTCGACGAAGCTGCGGAGGTAGTAGCTCTCGTCGAGCATGAACGTGTTGATGCGGATGCCCTCGCGGGTGCAGCGCATGACTTCCTTCAGCGTCTCCTCGATCGTCACCGGCGACGGCGGGTACTGGAAGTAGGCCTCGCCGCCTTCGATGTGGGCGGTGGGTTCGCCGTCGGTGACCATGATCACCTGCTTGGTGCCGCCCTCCCGGGCCAGCTGCTTGCGGGCGAGCATCAGCGCGTGCTGCATGTTCGTGCCCCACTCGAAGTCCCACGACATCTCGGGGAGGAGCTCGGGCTTCACCTCGCGAGCGACGCGCCCGAAGCTCACGAGCCCGAAGTAGTCCCGCGGGAACTTGCTCGTGATGAGCGCGTGGAGCGCCATCGCGACCTTCTTCGCCGAGAGGAAGTTGTCGCGCATCGGCATCGACAGCGACACGTCGAGGAGCAGCACGGTCGACGACCGCGTGAGCAACTCCGTCCGCTCCACCTCGAAGTCGGTCGGTGCGAGGTGGACGGGCGTGCCCGTGCCACGACGCGCGATCGCGTTCTTGACCGTCTCCTCGACGTTGAGGTGGAAGGGATCGCCGTACTCGTACGGCTTGTGCTCGAACGCTCGCTCGGTGCCGATGCCCGAGCGCTCGACCTCGTGGCGGCCGGCGCGGTCTTTGAGGAGCTTCCGGTAGAGGTCACCGAGCGCCTTCTGACCGATCGAGCGGATGCCCTTGGGGGTGAGCTCGAGGCGCCCCTCGCGCTGTTCGATGAGCCCGGCTTCCTCGAGCATGCGCGCGAGCTCGCGTAGCCGCTCGAGTGACCGGGCCGCGTCGCCGCCGAGCAGATCGCGCGCCTTGTCGATGTCGACCTCGACCAGCTCACCGGGCTGGGTCGCGGACTGGAGCAGGTGCTCGAGGTCGTCGATGTCGCCGAGCATGTCGAGCAGGCCGGGCATCTGTCCGAACTGCATCGGATCGTCGCCCGAGAAGTTCATGCTGTTGTTCCACGGCAGGTTCGGGAACGCGTTCTGCAGGTTGCGCGCCAGCTCGTCGACCTGCCAACGCAGGTCGAGATCCTCGAGCAACGACTGCGCGAGTCCTTGCAGCTGCGCGCGCTGCTCGGGCGTCATCGAGTTCATCAACTGCTGCATCTGCGCCATCGACTGCGCCATCTGCTCGAGCAGCTCGTCGAGCGTCTGTGGGTTCCCGGGGAAGAAGTCGCCGTACTTTTCCATGAAGCCCTTGAAGTCGGGCTCCTCACCGCGCTCGCGCTGCTGGAGCATCTGGTTGAGCTCGGCGAGCATGTCCTTCATGCGCTGCATCCGCTCGGGCGAGACGTCGCTCATTCCCTCGGAGAGCTGGTTGAAGTAGCTCTGCATCAGCTGCTGGCGCAGCTCGTCCATGAGCTCCTCGAACCGCTGGCGCGCCGCGTCGTCCATGAAGTCGTAGTTCTGCAGCCCCTGCACGCGCCCGGCGAGGTCGGGAGGCATCTCGTCGAGTTGCTGCCGACGCTGCTGCGCGAGCTCCTCGAGGATCTCCTGCCGGCGCTGGTCTTCTGACTGGCGCGCCTCGTCGAGACGTCGGTCGATGCCCTGGCGCTCCTGGTCGATGACCTCTTGGAGCTTCTCGGCGACGTCGTCGTACACCCCGCCCAGATCGCGCCGCTCCAGCTCGTCGCGACGCCGTTGCCGCAACCGCTCGAGCATCTCGCGCAAGCCCATGAGCCGCTCGTCGTTGCTGTCGCGGAACCCTTGTTGGAGGAGCCGGCGCAGCGCCGCGTTCAGGTCGCCGTGATAGAGGAGATCGTCGGACATCTCCTCGAGCAGCGTGTCGGCGTCGAGGTCGAAGCCGGTTTGCGTGCCATCCCATCGCGAGTAACGAAACCCGCGGGCGCGCCGACCTCTGAGCTTCATACCTTGAATCTACCGGCTTACGCCGCGCCCTCCGCCGCCTGCTTGATGCGCTCGAGCGTCCGTTGGATGTCGCCTGTGAGCTTGGCGGCGCGCTTCTCGGGCTTGGCGGTGAGCTTCTGGAATGCGCTGTACGTCAGCGCCTCGAACGATTCCGTGAGCTCGGTCCCGCCGTCCCTGGGCGCGAACCGGTAGGTCCAGCGTGTCTGCTCCTTGCCCGGCTTGCCGGTTTCGAAGGTGAACTCCTTGCCGGGATCGGCGATCTTGACCGTCGGCGTCGTCGACCACCGGATCAGCCAGTTCAGCTTGTTGTGACCCCGGAACCTGGCGCCGGCCTTCGGGCCGTCGCCTTCGACCCACTCCGCCTTGACGCACTCCGGACTCCACTCGCCCATGCGGGTGACGTCGGTGATCATCGCGTAGACCTTGTCCGGCGGCGCCTGGATCTGGATCGTCGCC
>JBKPDN010000312.1:0-4889 GCA_046727875.1 Actinomycetota bacterium
GCCGTCCCGGCGACCTCCCACAAGCGATAGTGCGCGGAGTCGGGTTGCCGGGCCGATAGGTGCCGGGGGACGTCGGTCTCCGACTCGAGGACGAGCACCGGCTCCTTCCGGTCGGTGCGGATGAGCGACGGGTTGGGGATCGCGTCCATCCCGCCCTCCGACACGGGCGAGCCGGTGGCGAACCGGCTGTGCACGAAGAAGCCGTCGAAGAGGCCGGCTCGGGGCTCGATCGCGTTGATGTACGTGACCATCCGGAACGCAGACTGCGACTCGCCGTCGGCGATCATCGTCCGCACCTTGAAGTTGCGCGTGCCGAGCACGTTCGGGCCCTTCGGGTGGCGCAGCGCCTGGGCGACCTGCGAGTAGATGTCGTAGGAGTAGCTGTCACCGGGGTGGTCGAGCGTCGCGTAGCGAGGGTCGTTCTTGAGGCTGGCGACACCCACCGCCTGCGCCGACACGCCGACCCACGCCGAGCCGCTCCGGAGCAGCTCCTCGTGGCCGAGCCCCCAGTCGGGCGCGGCGTCGAGACCCCCGCTCACGTTGAGCCACTCCACCTCGACGACGCCGTTGAACTTGGCCGGGTCCTTCGGGCGGCGGACGAGCACCCGGGTGCGGTACGGCGCCGTGGTCGACGGCTGCACGTTCCAGCGGCCGTCCTGGGCGAGCGGGCCGGCGGGCTGGTACGCGCGGGCCGTGCCCTCGACGAAGAACTCTTGCTCGACATAGCCGCGTGGACCGAGGTCGACCGCCGACAACCCCGCTGGCGAGCCCGCGATCGGCCCGCTCACGGTCGGGTTCGGGACGGGCTGCGTGTCGTCGGCGCCGGCGGTCGACGGCGGCGCGCCCACGATGCCGGCCACGCCGATCGCGGCGGCGGCCGCGACGACGGCGGCGCGAGCCCGGCGGTACATGATGCAATCTCTATCACCGCACCATCGTCGGTGTACCGGCGCGTGGTCGATGTGTCGCTCTGCGTGGCCGTGGGTACGGCGTTCGGGAAGGACGGATGAAGGGAGAGAAGCAATGGCTGGTCGAAAACGCACCCGCCCGAGCAAGGACACCGTGAAGGAGGAGCGTCTCGAGGCGAAGGCCAAGGCCGACGCCGGCCGTGAGCCCACTCCCGACGAGGAGGAAGCCGCCGACCGCAACGAGCGCGACGAGCGCGTGTCCGAGCACTACGAAGAGATGATCGAGCGCGGCGCCGTGCAAGAGGGAGAGGGCCGCCTACCCTAGGCGGCATGCTGGTCGACCGGCGCGGGCGGGCCGCCGCCGCGACGGTCGCGAGCCTCGCCGACTGCGAAGCCTGACCGCAGAGGCGTTTCACAGCGCACTCTCAGCTTCTCTGCAGCGCGCTCCCATTCTGCTCCGACACACTGTGCGTCATGACCACCGACGGCAGGAGCCGCCATGAGTGACGAGCAACCGGAGGAGGGCGCGGCGAACGACGCGCCCGACGAGACACCCGACGCACCCGCCGAGGCCACGAAGCCGGCGGAGTCGGTCGCACAGGCGCCGCCCCCGTCGGGCGCCCCGCCCGAGAAGACGAGCGGCTGGATGGTCCCCAAGTGGGTGGTCGCCGCGCTCGTCGGTGTCGTCGCGGTGTGCATCCTCGCCGGCGGCAGCTTCGCGATCGGACGGGCCACCGCGCACGAAGGCGGCGGCAACGAACGGCGCGAGCACTCGGAGCGACCGTTCCCCGGGTTGCC
This sequence comes from Actinomycetota bacterium, assembly GCA_046727875.1. Taxonomy (GTDB): domain Bacteria; phylum Actinomycetota; class Acidimicrobiia; order IMCC26256; family JACDBD01; genus JALZAA01. Next base: position 1,707 of record JBKPDN010000312.1, read on the forward strand.
CGGTCGGAACGGCAACGGCCAGCTGCCTCGCCCCGCCAGCGGTGTCTTCCTCGGCGTGTCGACCGAGGCTGCCAGCGGTGGCCAGCAGGGCGCCCAGGTCGCGAACGTGCTGAGCGGGAGTCCCGCTGCGCAAGCCGGGCTGCAGGCGGGTGACGTGATCACCGCCGTCGACGGAACCGCCGTGTCGAACCCGTCCGAGCTCGCGCAGCGCATCCGCGCCCACCAGAGCGGCGATCAGGTGACGATCTCCTACAGCCGGAGCGGCACCTCGACCGACGTCCAGGTGCAGCTCGCGAACCGGTCGACGGAGAACGCGCCGAACAGCTGAGCCCGAGCACCCGCCCGCGAGCGTCGCCCCGGCGCTCGCGTACCCTGAACGCATGCTGCTCGACGGGTTCAACCACGTGGCGATCCTCACCAACGACTCGAAGCGCCTGCACGCGTTTTACAAGGACGTGTTCGACGCAACGGTGCCGCGCGACGACCTCGAGACGCCCGACGACTCCGACGTGCGCCTGTCGGTCGTCCACGTGGGCCCGCACTCCGAGCTCAACGTGTTCGAGATCACCGGCAACACGGAGGCCGACCGCCAGACGCCGATGTTCGGTCGCGGGCGCATCGATCACCTCGCGCTGCACGCCGAGTCGCTTGACGCGTTCGAGACCATCCGCGACCGGCTCGTCGCCCGTGGCGCCACCGACGGGTTCGTCACGGACTTCGGGCCGATCCTGAGCGTCTTCTTCCGCGACCCGGACGGCCTCGAGTGCGAGGTCTGCGTGCAGAACCCCGACGCCCGGCCCGGCGTCAGCAACCCGCCGGGCACGCCGGCGGCTCGCTACCACGGCGACTCCTAGCCGACGATTTCAGGATCTGAGCACGCGCGCCGCCTCGAGGCGCACACGGAAGTCGGGATCGGCGGCGAGCGCGGCGACCGCGGCGGTGCTCGGCCCGGCACCCAGCGCGGCGATGCCCGACAACGCCTTCCAGCGAATCCATGCGTCGGGGTCCTCGAGCGATCGTTCGAGCAGTGCCCGGAGCTCGTCGCGCTCGGCCCCGGCGACGGCATCGACGACGCTGCGCCGTACGGCACGGCTTGGATCTCCGAGGAGGCGAGACCACGCGTCGGCGGCGACGTCGCGTGGAGCGTCGACGAGCAGCGTGGCTGCGACCTGCCGGCGCGCCGGCTCCGCGTCGTCGCCCGCCGCCAGGACGCGCGCCAGGTCGTCGGGCGCGCCGGCCCGGAGCGTCCCGAGCTCGGCCCATGCACGTTCGAGCCGGCGCGGCGCGCGTGGTTCTCGATCTGCGGGTCCGGTTCGCGCCCCCCGAGCTGGCGGCGCCGCCGGCTCGGCGTCGTCGCGCGCGGCGCCCGTCAACTCGTCGGCGATGGCGAGCAGGATCGGCTCGAGCAGCTGCTCCCAGCGGTCGGGACGCGCGATCGTGACCGCGACGAAGTCCGGCCCGACGAGCACGTTGGTCACCTCCTCGAAGTCGCCGAACAGGCGAGCTGCCCGCGCGTCGCCCCCGGCAGCCGCCGCCGAGTCGTAGTTGCGGGCGGTGCCCTCGTGCAGCGGCGGGGTCGCGAAGCGGATGGTGCGCGGGCTCGGGGTCGCCTCGGGCACCACGACCCCGTCGAACGTCTCGCCCAGGTCGGTCGTGGGGCTCGCGTCGCCGGTGTCCGTGGGATCCGGCGGGGTCACGGCGTCGCCGTGTACCCGTAGCCGGAACCGGTCGTTCTCCCAAGCCCACTCCAGCGTCAACCCCGGCTCGAGCTCGTAGCGTCCGCCGTCGTTGCCGGCGCCGACCACGTCGGCGAGCGCCTCGTCGTCCTCCGCGGTCCACGGCGCGTCGGAGAAGAACCGCTTCAGCAACTGCTTCACGGGCCCGAGCGCTTCGAGCGGCAGCGCGCTCACCACCGGTGTCAGCTCCCGGATGGCGTCGCCGGTGAGGCCGCGTCGCACGACTCGCGCCCGGGCCGCGTCGAGCTCGGGGTCGGCCGGTGTCACACGGACGACGGTAGATCCCAGCTCCGCGGGCTCACCACAGGGTCGGGAGCACGATGAGCTGGACCGCTCCGTAGAAGAGGAACGCGATCCCGACTCCGACGATGACCATCCGCAGCCCGTCCCTCGCGATCCGGAGCGAGATCCCGGCGAAGAACAGCACCGAGGCGAAGAACACCGTCGTGAGCACGTACTCGTCGGCGCGGTCACGGGCGGTGGTGCCCAGCTCGAGGGTGTGGTCGGCTTCGGCCTCGAGGTGGTCGGCGCGCGCCGCCTCGGCCGGCCGGTACTGCGGCATCTTCAGCGGCGTGGGGATCGCGTTCGGGTTGTTGAGCGGATCCTGCGCCAGCCACGCGTCGAAGGCGGGGCGGAACTCGTCGCGAAAGTGCTGCGCGTGGAGGTCGGCGAGGGGCAGGTTGCCGGTGGTCTGGAGGTCCAACCACCGCTCGAAGTCCGAGAGGTCCTGGAGGCGGTCCTCGCCGGCGCGGGTCACCGCCCGCGTCGATTTGGCGTGCAGCGCGTCCGCCTCGGCGAACCGGTGGGCTTCTCGTCCGGCCCAGCGGGCCGCCTGATAGCCGCTCCACGCCGTCCCGATGGCGGCCGTCGACAGCATGACGATCGCCAGGATCTCGAGGATTCGGGCCCGCCCGCCGGTCGCGTCGCCGGGCTCGGCGAGCTCCTCGGGAACGTGGTGGTGCACATGTTCCGACACGGCGTCGGAGGCTAGGTCGACTCCGGGCAGCGCGTGGCGCGAACACGCACGCGCGCCGATGGGTCCGAGGAACGCGTCGAACCTTGGCTACTGCAACAGGGACGCAACGATGTTGATGGTGATAGCGAGGATGACGGCGCCGAACAGGTAGGACAGAAGCGAGTGTCCGAGCACGCTGCGTCGGATCTCGCGGCGCTGGATGTCCGTATCGGCGATCTGGAACGTCATGCCGACGCCGAACGCGACGTACGCGAAGTCCCGGTAGTCCGGCTCGTAGTCACGCTCCGACTTGAAGTCGATGCCCCCGACCGGTGCGGTGTAGTACTCGTGCGCGTACCGGAGCGTGTACACGGTGTGCACGACCGCCCACGACAGCACCACCGTGAGCACCGCCGCCACGATGTAACTGATCTTGTGGTTGCCGGTGACATCACTGGCCTTCAAGAGGTCGAGGGCGACACCGGCCAAGCT
>JBKPDN010000313.1:0-6380 GCA_046727875.1 Actinomycetota bacterium
GACCCGTCGAAGACGCGCCGCAGGGTCTCCTTCATCTCGCGCGGCGGGACCCAGTTGTTGGTCGGCCCGGCCTCCTTGCGGCTGACGCTGCAGATGAAGGTGCGGTCCTCGACGCGGGCGACGTCACCGGGGTCGGACGCCGACCAGTACGAGCGGGGCCGCTTGGCCGGATCGAGCTCGACGAACGTGCCCGCATCGACCAGCTGCTTGCACAGCAGCACGTACTCCTCGTCGGAGCCCTCGAACCAGTGCACGGCGTCCGGCTCGCACAGGGCGACCATCTCGTCCACCCAGCGCAGGAGCTTCTCGTTGCGAGTGGGCGGAGCGTTGAGCGTGACGGCCACGAAACCGACTCCTTGTGCCGGAAGGCGGTCGAATCAGTCTATCGACGGCCCCTGAAAACGGCCGAACCGTCGCCACGCGCACCCTCCAGCGCCCCGAACGATGCGGGTAGCGTGTTGGCTTCCGGTCGATTCGGCTCTCCCGGAGGGTTGCGTGAGCTGGCTGTCGTGGATCGTGGTGGGATTCGTCGCCGGCGCGCTCGCGAAGGGCGTCACAGGAGTGAAAGGCGCGGGCTGCATCGGGACAATCCTCATCGGGATCGCGGGCGGTCTGATCGGCGGGCTCATCTTCTCCGCGGCAGGCGGCGAGGGCATCAACGAATTCAGCCTGTACTCGCTGCTCGTCGCGTTCGTCGGCGCCACGGCGTTGCTGTTCGTCTACAGCGCGCTCACCGGGGGTCGCGGCCGCAGGACGTCCTGACGCGCGGCGCAGCGTGACCGAGGCGCAACGCGACACCGAGGGTCCCTGGCCCCTGACGATCGATCTCGTCCACGACGAGCTCACGGCCTACCTCGAGGATGCCGCGGACCCGGTGTTGCGCGGCCTCCCGACGCGCTGTCCCGGTTGGAACGTCGCCGATCTCACCGCGCATCTCGCGCTCACGTTCCGGCGGTTCCTCGATCTCCTCCGTCGCAGCCGCGCCGGCGACTTCGACCCGCCGTTCGCGCCCGACGAGCTCGCAATCGAAAACGAGCGCGCCGTGAGCACCTTCCGCGGGGATCCGTTCACCGCGCTCGACGCGTCCGCGTTCCGCTTCCTCCACGCCGCGACCGACCCGGACGAGCTCATCGCCCACCAGTTCGGGCCGATCCCGGTGGGACTGCAAGTCCGGCTCGCGCTCAACGAGCTCGCGATCCACCACGACGACCTCGCGCCCGCCACCCGTCGGCGCTACCGCCCGCCTTCCCCCGTCGTGCACGCGTTGGTGCCCGTGTGGGAGCGCGTGCTGGGCGGGTTGCCGCCGGCGGGGGACGACTGGGCTGCGATCCTCGCCGCGTCCGGCCGCTGACCGCCCCGAGCAGGGCAGTGATCAGACCTCGGCGGTCGGGAGCCCCATGTCGACCTCGGCGCCGATGCGAACGTTCGTCGCCCGGCCGGCGTCGTCGAGCTCGAACACGACCCGCTGGCCTTGCCGCAGCATCCGGAAGATCGAGCCTTCGAGGGCGTCGAGGGAGAGCGTGAACTCCTCGCGGTCGGTGTCGCGCATGACCACGCCCTCGTGGGTCTGGGGGTCGTAGGAGCGGATCACTCCCTGCACGCGCGCTACGGCTTTTGCACCTTGCCTGCCTTCAGGCAGGAGGTGCACACGTGAATGCGCTTCGGGGTGCCGTCGACGAGGGCGCGGACGCGCTGGACGTTGGGGTTCCAGCGGCGCTTCGTGCGCCGGTGCGAGTGACTGATGCGCATGCCGAATTGCGGCCGCTTGCCACAGACGTCGCACACGGATGCCATCGGAGTACCTCTCGGAGCGGCTCGGAACGCACAAGGATAGCAACGGCAATCGGCTGATCCCGAATGTGACGGCAGTAACATTCGCCGCGGAGGCGGCGGCTTTGCCGACCGCCGGAGCAGGAGCCGGAGCCTTGCGACGGCGACGAGGAGACGTTTGTGAGGGCGCTGGAAAAGCTGGGCGCGGCCGATCTGCGGAGCGTCGTCGCCTCCTATCGCGACGCGCTGCGGGCCCACCAGGAGGAGCTGAACCGGCTCAACGTCTATCCGGTTCCCGACGGCGACACGGGCACCAACATGGCGCTCACACTCGAGTCGGTCGTCGGCGAGCTCGATTCGGCCGACGCGATGCCCGAGGTGTGTCGCGCGATCTCGCACGGGTCCCTCATGGGGGCGCGCGGGAACTCCGGGGTGATCCTGTCGCAGATCCTGCGCGGCCTCGCCGACACCTTCTCGGACGCCGAGAGCGCGTCGGGGCACGACCTGGTCATCGGGCTCCGGCGCGCCACGGATGCCGCGTACCAAGCGGTGCTCCGGCCCGTCGAGGGCACGATCCTGACGGTCGTGCGCGTCGCCACCGAAGCGGTCGAGACCGCGTACGAGAGCGGCGAGCGCGACCTCTCGGCGCTGCTCGACTGCTCCGTCGACGCCGCCCGCGACGCCGTCGAGCAGACCCCGGAGCTGCTGCCTGTCCTGAAGGAGGCGGGTGTCGTCGACGCCGGCGGCCGCGGGTTCGCGCTCATGCTCGACGCGTTCCTCAACGTCGTCGACGGCCGCCCGCTGCCGGAGCCCGAGGTCGTGGCGACGCCGCCGGCGGTCGAAGCTCACATGCACGGCGGGGACGTGTCGTCCTTGCGGTACGAGGTGATGTACCTCCTTGAAGCCGACGACGCGACGATTCCCGCGTTCAAGGACACGTGGGCTGCGATTGGCGACTCCATCGTCGTGGTCGGCGGCGAAGGCATGTGGAATTGCCACGTGCACACGAACGACGTCGGCGGCGCGATCGAGGCGGGGATCGAAGCCGGGCGCCCGCGCACGATCCGCGTCACCGACCTGCTGGACCAGGTCGAGGAGGAAGAGTGGGTACGCGAGCAGGTCGCCGCGGGACCGGGGACGGCGGCCGAGGGCAGCGCGTCGGCGACCGTGGGACCGATCGAGACGCCGCCGAGGGCGGTTGCCGATCCGTGCACGACGGCGGTCGTCGCCGTAGCGGTCGGCGACGGCGTCCAGCGCCTGCTGACCAGCCTCGGCGTGCAAGCCGTCGTCGCGGGCGGCCAGTCCATGAACCCGTCGACCGCGCAGATCCTCGAGGCGGTCGAGCGCTGCCCGGCCGACTCGGTGATCGTCCTGCCGAACAACAAGAACATCGTGGCCGTTGCCGAGCAGGTCGACGCGCTGACCGCGCGCCGCGTGGAGGTCGTGCCGACGCAAGCGGTGGTGGAGGCCCTCGCCGCACTCGTCGCGTATGACCCGCAGGCGAGCATCGACGCCAACCTGGCGTCGATGACGGAAGCCGCGCAGCGCGTGCGAACGGGGGAGATCACGCAGGCGGTGCGCGACGGCGTCGGGGAATGCGGGCCGATCGCGGCCGGCGACTGGATCGCGGTCAGCCGCGACGGCGTGTGCGTGGTCGAGAAGGCCGCGGTCGACGCCGCGATCGGGCTCGTGGAACAGCTCGCGGATGGCGACAGCGAGCTAGTGACCGTCCTTGTGGGCGCGGACGCCGTCACGTCCGACACGGCTCGCCTCGAGGAGCACCTCGCGCTCGCGTACCCGCAGCTCGAGGTGGAGGTGCACGAGGGCGACCAACCGCTGTACCCGTATCTCGTCGGCGTCGAGTAGGCGGTGGGCCCGCAGGACGGACTGACGCTGCGCGAGCTCGCCGCGCATCCCGTCTCCGAGCTGCGGGCGGTGGGCACGAAGCTCGACGAACGGCTCGCCGAGATGGAGATCCGCACCGCGCTCGACCTGCTCCAGCACTACCCGCGCCGCTACCACGACCGCACCAAGCAGGCCGAGATCGCCGAGCTCGAGGTAGGCGAAGAGGCGACGGTCTTCGCCGAGGTCAAGAAGATCCGGGGAGCGCGGACGCGACAGGGCCGCGCCGTCGTCGAGGCGGAGGTGTTCGACGGATCGTCCTATCTGCGCGTCGTCTTCTTCAACCAGGGCTGGCGGGAGAAGCAGCTGCCCGTCGGCACGGAGGCGGCGTTCTTCGGGCGCGTCGAGTACCGGCGCTCCCGGCGGCAGATGACCAACCCCATCGTCGACATCCTCGACCGTGTCGGCGAGAACACGGGTGCGATCGTCCCCGTGTACCCGCAGTCGGGGAAGGCCGAAGTGTTCACCTGGCAGCTGCGCAAGCTCGTCGCCGCCTGCCTCGAGAAGACCAAGCTCCGCGGCTTCGCGGAGCCGCTGGGCATGCAGCTGCTCGACGAGCACGGCCTCGTCGACCGGACCCGCGCGTACCGAGGCATCCACCGGCCCGAGACGCACGACGACCACCGCCGCGCCGCGAAGCGTCTCAAGTTCGACGAGTTCGTGCGCATGCAGGTCGGGTTGGTCGCCCGCAAGCGCGCCCTCGAGCGGGAGCAGACCGGGATCCGGCACACGGTGGACGGCCCGCTGGTCGAGTCGTTCCACACGCGGCTGCCGTTCGCGCTGACCGGCGACCAGCGCCGGGCGACGGACGAGATCTTCCGCGACCTCGCGTCCGCTGCGCCGATGCACCGCCTGCTGCAGGGCGACGTCGGGTCGGGCAAGACGGTCGTCGCGCTCAGCGCCCTCCTCGTCGCGGTGCAGGGAGGGCACCAGGGCGCTTTCATGGCGCCCACCGAGGTCCTGGCCGAGCAGCACTTCGTGACGTCCCGTCGCCTGCTCGAGGACCTCGTCGTCCCCACCGACACCACCCTCGTCGGCGAGCGGCCGGTGCGCGTCGAGCTGATCACGAACCGCACCGGCGCCGCCGACCGCCGGCGCCTCGCCGACGGGCTCCGGGACGGTGAGATCGACATCGTGGTCGGCACGCACGCGCTCATCTACGGCGAGGTCGACTTCGCCAAGCTCGGTGTGGCCGTGATCGACGAGCAGCACCGCTTCGGCGTCGAGCAGCGTGCCCTCCTGCGCGGCATTGGAACAACTTCCCTTGCGCAGGCTCGCTCGGAGCCGGGATACGAGGGATCCTCGGCTCCGCCCTCCGGGACGCTCGCCGCTGGGCCAGATGTCCTCGTCATGACGGCGACGCCGATTCCCCGGACCGCCGCCATGCTCGTATACGGCGACCTCGACAAGTCGGAGCTCCGCGAAATGCCGCCGGGTCGGACGCCGGTGACGACGCAGGTGATCGGTCCGAGCCCGCTCGAGCGCTCGGTCGCCTACGAGCGCCTCCGCACCGAGGTCGAGGCCGGGCGGCAGGCCTACGTGGTGTGCGCGCTCGTCGAGGACTCCCCGCGCACCGAGGCGAAGGCGGCAACCGAGGAGCTCGAGCGTCTGCGCGAGGAAGAGCTCGCCGGCGTGCGGCTCGGCCTGCTGCACGGGCAGCTGCCGGCGGACGACAAGGAAGCCGTCATGGACACGTTCCGCGCGGGCGAGCTCGACGTGCTGGTCGCTACCACCGTGATCGAGGTCGGTGTCGACGTCCCGAACGCGACGGTCATGATCGTCGAGGACGCCGATCGGTTCGGCCTCTCCCAGCTCCACCAGCTGCGCGGCCGCATCGGGCGGGGCGGCGGCGAGTCGTGGTGCTTCCTGTTCGCCGAACCGTCCACCCCCGAGGCGATGGCGCGCATGGAAGCGGTCTCGGCCTCGACCGACGGCTTTCTACTCGCCGAGCGCGACCTCGAGATCCGCGGTGCGGGCGAAGTGTTCGGCGAGCGGCAAGCCGGTTTCAGCGATCTCAAGCTGGGGCGGATCCCGCGCGACGAGCGGATCGTGCTCGACGCGCGTGCCGTCGCCGAGCACATCCTCGACGACGACCCGACGCTCACCGTGCACGCGCAGCTGCGGGAAGAGGTCGAGGACCTGCTCGGCGACGCGGTCGAGTTCCTGTTCAAGAGCTGACGGAGTTGGTGCCTCATGCCCCGCGCGCGACGCGGTGGACTGCGCGTCATCGCCGGCACGGCCGGCGGCTTGCCGCTCGTCGCGCCGAAAGGTGGTCCGGCCCGGCCGACGACCGACCGGGTCAAGGAGTCGCTGTTCGCCGCGCTCGGACCGAAACGACTGGTGGAGGCCTCGGTCCTCGACCTCTACGCGGGGAGCGGCGCGCTCGCGATCGAGGCGTTGTCGCGCGGTGCCGCCCGGGCCGTGCTCGTCGAGCGCGATCACGCCGCCGCCGCCGCCATCCGCCGCAACCTGGCGACCACCCACCTGCGCGGCCAGGGTCGCGTCCAGGCGAGCACCGTCGCCACGTTCCTTTCCGGGAAGCCACCGGCGGAGCAGCCGTTCGACCTCGTCTTCCTCGACCCGCCCTACGGCACCTCGTCCGGCGAGCTTCGCCGAGCGCTGGACGGGCTCGACAGGTCCGGGTGGCTGGCCTCGGGGGCGGTCGTGGTGGTGGAGCGGCCGTCGGGGGCCGGGCCCTTGCCGAGCCC
>JBKPDN010000314.1:0-3612 GCA_046727875.1 Actinomycetota bacterium
TTCGTCCGGCTCGCCAAAGGCCGCGTTGTCACGCGCCTCACCTATGGTCTCGTCGACGACCTCGGCGTCGAGTGAGCCGGCCCACGCGAAGCCCTGCCGGTGCTCGCTGATCACGCGCACGCCGACGCCCTCGACGCCGGCTACCGACAGTGATTCCACGTCGCCGTCGAAGACGCGCACCTCGGTCTCGCGGGAGCGCAGCACGTACGCCTCGACTTCTTCGCCGGCGCCGGCGTCGCTCGCGACGCGCTCGGCGAGCCCGAGCAGGTCGGGTGGGCTCCCCTCACTCACCGGCAGTGCCGCCGATCGTCAGCTCGCCGACGCGCAGCGTCGGCTGTCCGGCCGAGACCGGCACGCCCTGGCCGAACTTGCCGCACGTACCCGGCCATGTCCCGAAGTCGTTCCCCACCGCGTCGACGAGGCGCAGGGTCTCGGGGCCGTTTCCGATGAGATTGGCGGCCCGGACGGGCTCGGTGATCTCGCCGTTCTCGATCAGGTATGCCTCGGTCATCCCGAACACGAAGTCGCCCGTGGCCGTGTTCACCTGCCCGCCGCCGAGCTGCGCGCAGTAGATGCCGTACGGCGTCTGGCGCACGATCTCGTCGGGATCGTCCTCCCCGGGAAGGAGGTATGTGTTCGTCATCCGCACCATCGGCAGGTGGTGGTACGTCTCGCGTCGCCCGTTGCCGCTTTGCTCACGGCCTTCTTTGCGGGCGCGCAGCAGGTCCCACATGTAGTCGTTGAGGACGCCCCGCTCGATGAGGACGTTCGAGCGCGCGGGCGCGCCTTCGTCGTCGATCGCGTACGCACCCCACTCGCGGGCGAGCGTCCCGTCGTCGACCAACGTGACGAGCGGCGACGCGACCTGCTCGCCGGCGCGGCCGCGGAACACCGACGCATCCTTCGCGACCAGGTCCGCTTCGAGGCCGTGCCCACACGCCTCGTGGAAGAGGACGCCGCCGGCGCCTCGCTTCAGCACGACGGGCAGCTTCCCGGACGGGGCGGGGCGAGCCCGCAGCATCGTGAGCGCCCGCCGGGCGGACGTGCGCGCGACCTCCTCGGGGTCGACGTCGTCGAAGAGCTCGAACCCGACCGTGAGGCCCGGCGCCTCCATGCCGGTCTGCATGCCGGTGTCGGCCTCGGCCACGGACTGCACGAAGAACCGAGTGCGCACCTGGTCGTCGCCCGCCAGCAGGCCGTCGGAGTTGGCGACCAGGATGCGGCGCCGCGAGTCCGCGTACGACACGCTGACCTGCCGGATCGCGTCACCCTCGGCGCGGGCGGCGTCGTCGGCCCGCTCGAGCAACCGCACCTTGCGGGCCTTCTCGACCGATTCGGGGAGCACGCGCACCTCGTGCGGGGGCGCGACGTCGCGGCGCTCGAGGCCGACGACGGTCGTGGTTCCCTCGCCGCCTCGCGCCGCCGCCGCGGCAGCGTCGGCGGCCTCCCGCAAGCCCTCCTCGGAGAGGTCAGCGGTGTGCGCGAAGCCCGTGGTCTCGCCACGGACGACGCGGATGCCGGCGCCTCGCTCGCGGCCCGACGTCAGCTCCTCGACCTTGGCGTCGTCGAGACGAGCCGACGACGCGCGGCGATCCTCGGCAAAGACCTCCGCGAAGTCGCCCCCGCCGCGCAACGCCGCGTGCAATGTCAGTTCGACCACGTGCTCGTCGATCACTCGCGCTCCCGCCATCGGTGTGAGGACGCCTGCCGCAGCTACCCTACGCCGGTGACTTTGCAACCGGGACTCGTCGGAACGGTCGAGATGGTCGTCACCGAGGACGACACTGCGCCCGCGTTCCAGAGCGGTGACGTCCCGGTGCTCGCAACCGGCCGGGTCGTGGGTCTGGCCGAGTCCGCGACCGTCCTCGCGGTCGGCGACCGCCTCGGCGAGGGCTTGACGACCGTCGGCTACCGCGTGCAGCTCGACCACCTCGCGCCGACCGCGGTCGGCAGCCACGTGAAGGCGGAGGCAATGCTCGAGGCGGTGCAGGGCCGCCGTCTCACGTTCCGGGTGACCGTCACCGACGCACGCGGGCTCGTGGCCGCGGGGAAGATCACCCGCGTCGTCGTCGAGCGGGCGCGCTTCCTCGAGAAGGCAGGCGGGGGCTAGGCCGGGTGGCCGACGAGCCGCCGCCGTGGCGGAATCCCGATCCTCCCGCACCGCCGCCGCCGTCGGCGTCCTGGACCGCACCGCCGGCGCCGCCCGCGCCGCCACCGGCGTGGACCCCGCGCCCGCCGAAGCCACGCCGGCGCCGCCCGTGGATCTACCTGCTGATCGGAGCGGTCGTCGCCGTTGTGGGACTGGCCATCGCGAGCGGGACGATCTGGGCCCAGAAGATCAAGCCACCGATCGACGCCGCCAACAAGTACCTGCAAGACGTCACGCACGGCCGCTACGGCGCGGCATACAACCAGCTCTGCGCGTCGGAGCGCGTCGACGCGTCACCGCAATCGCTCAGCCGGTACTTCCAGGACCTGTTCTTCACGACCAGCGGCGTCGAGGTGTCCCCGTTCGACGTGCACCTCGACGGCGGCCGCGCGACGGTCAAGGCAGATCTCAACCCGGACATCAACGGGGGTCGGAGCGACTTCGTGCACCTGCGGCTGCGCAAGATCGACGGCACGTGGCGCCCGTGCGGCGGTCAGTTCGGCTTCGTATCGAAGTGACTCGACGTCGCCGAGCTGCTAGCCGAGGTTGCTCGATCGCGGGTACGCGTCGGCGGGATCGGTGAGGACATTGACGAGCGACGGGCCCGGCGTCGCGAACGCCCGATCGAGCGCGGGGCCGATCTCGCCTGGCTCGGTCACGAGCTCGCCGTGGCCGCCCAGCGCGGTCATCACCACGTCGTAGCGCGTCCCGGGCCGTAGCTCGGCCACGACGTCGTAGCCGTAGATGAGCTGCATCGGATGCTTTTCGAGCCCCCAGATCCCGTTGTTGCCGACGACGCCGACCACGTTGGCACCGAAGCGCACCAGCGTGTCGAGGTCGCCGAGCGAGAACCCGAGTGCTCCGTCGCCCCACATCACCACGACCTGCCGATCCGGGTGCGCGAGCGCGGCGGCGAGCGCGTACCCCGACCCCGTGCCGAGGCAGCCGTACGGGCCGGGATCGAGGAAGCCGCCGGGTCGGTAGGTGTCGACGTACTTCCCCGCGTACGACACGAAGTCGCCGCCGTCACCGATGACGATCGCGTCGCGCTCGAGGCGACGGCGCAGCTCGCCGTACACGCGCGTCGGGCGGATCGGTGTCGCGTCGGCGTCAAGATCGTCGACCTCACGGGCGCGGCGCTCGTCCTCCTCGTCGCGGAGGCGCGTCACCCACGCGTCGCGCTCTCTGCGCTTCGACCCGGTGCCCGATACGTCAGTGAGCGCGGCGAGGATCCGGGCCAGGTCTCCGGCCGCGCTGGCGGCGAGATCGACCTGGGCGGCGACGCCCGCCGAGGAGTCGGCCAGGTGCACGACCCGGGCGTCGCCGAACCTGCCGAAACCGAGGCGGAAGTCGAGCGGCGCGCCGGCGACGACGACCAGGTCGGCCTCGCCGAACGCGGTGCCGCGCACCCGCGAGAACGCGAGCTCGTGGTCCGCCGGCAGCAAGCCCCGGCCCAGCCCGTT